>JALYWY010000177.1 GCA_030852475.1 Actinomycetota bacterium
TCGGCAAGAAATTGCTGAACGGCAACGGGCGGATCATCGGCGTCTCCTCGATGGCGGGGATCGCCGGCAACAACGGCCAGACCAACTACGCCGCCTCCAAGGCCGGCGTGATCGGGATGGTCGAAGCCATGGCCCCCGAACTGGCGAAGCGCAAAGCGACGATCAACGCCGTCGCGCCGGGCTTCATCGAGACCCAGATGACCGCGGCGATGCCGATCGGCCCGCGCGAAGCCGGCCGCCGGCTCTCCAGCCTCTCCCAGGGCGGGCTGCCGGTCGACGTCGCCGAGACGATCGCCTGGTTCGCCAGCCCCGCCTCGACCGGCGTCAACGGCAACGTCGTCCGCGTCTGCGGCCAGAGCCTGCTCGGAGCGTGAGCCCATGACCAGGACCCTCGACAGCTCCCCCAGCATCCTGCCGCTGTACGCGCGCGCGGCGCTGCCGATGATCCCCGGCGCCTCGATGCTCCCGTTCGTGCCGGGTGGCGGCGGGGACATCCCCGACGGGCTCGACCTCGAGCTGGCCGGCGTCCGCGCCGAGCCGGCCGACGTCGCCGCCTACGCCCGGGTCTGCGGCTTCGCCCTGCGCGATCAGCTGCCGCCGACCTACCCGCACATGCTCGCCTTCCCGCTGCACATGGCGGTGATGAGCGACGGCTCGTTCCCGTTCGGCGCGGTCGGCCTCGTCCACGTCGAGAACTCGATCACCCAGGTGCGGCCGATCGGGATCGACGAGGAGATGACGATCCGGGTCCGCCCGACGAAGCTGCAGCCGCACCCGAAAGGCAAGACCTTCTCGCTGGAGACCGAGGTCCTGGTCGACGGCGAGGTGGTCTGGGAGAGCGTCAGCACGATGCTCCGTCGCGGTAGCTCGGATGGGGACGGCAAGGCGAAGAAGCAGGAGAAGGGATTCGAGTCCCTCCCCGCCGACGCGCCGGCCAGCGCCGAGTGGAAGCTCGACGGCGGCCTCGGTCGCCGCTATGGCGGCGTCTCCGGCGACCGCAACCCGATCCACATGCACTCGCTGACCGCGAAGCCGCTCGGCTTCCCCGGCGCGATCGCGCACGGGATGTGGACGAAGGCGCGGGCGCTGGCACAGCTGGAAAGCCGCCTGCCCGAAAGCTTCGAGGCGGAGGTGCGCTTCCGCAAGCCGATCCTGCTGCCGGCGAAGGTCGAGTTCGCCAGCCGGGAGGAGGGCAAAGAGATCCTTTTCGCTGTCCGCAACGCCAAGAAGGGCACGCCTCACCTCGACGGACGCGTGACCGCCAAAACCGGAAGGAAGACGAAGTGACCACCACCACCGAGAACAAGGGGATGGCGGAGCGCGGGATGGGCTACGGCCTGCGGGCGCTCAATCGCCTCGCGGGTTCCGACCTGCTGGACCGCATCCGCATCCGCAAGCAGGTCGAGAAGGCCCTCTTCCAGGGCACCAAGAACGGGTTCAAGGGCGCGACCGCAGCCGGCCGCGCCTTCAAGGCGACCCAGCAGCTGGGCAAACCGGCCCGCCAGAAGAAAGGCAAGTCGAAAGGCCTCTTCGACCTCACGCCCGACGACGAGCAGCAGATGTTCCAGGAGGCGGGTCGCTCCTTCGCCGAGGACCAGATCCGCAAGGCGGCGCTGAAGGCCGACGAGGACCGCGAGACCCCGAAGGAGATCCTCGACCAGGCCAACGAGCTCGGCGTCAACATGCTCGGCGTCCCCGAGGAGCTCGGCGGCGTGATGACCGAGCAGTCGGCGGTGACCAGCGTCCTGATCGGCGAGGCCCTCGCCCATGGCGACATGGGCATCGCCTACGCCGCGATGGCTCCCGGCGCGGTCGCCACCGCGATCGGCCTCTGGGGCAGCGCCGAGCAGGAGGCGACCTACCTCCCCGCCTTCACCGGCGAGGACATCCCCGCCGCCGCCCTGGCGATCCTCGAGCCCCGTCCGCTGTTCGATCCGCTGCAGCTGGAGACGAAGGCGAAGAAGAAAGGCGACGAGTGGGTCCTCAGCGGCGCCAAGTCGCTGATCGCCCGCGCCAAGGAGTGCGAGCTCTTCGTCATCGCCGCCGACGCCGAGGGCATCGGCCCGGCGCTGTTCATCGTCGAGTCGGGAGCCAAAGGCCTGACCGTCGAAGACGAGCCGGCGATGGGCCTGCGGCCCGCCACCACCGGCCGCCTGCTGATCGACAAAGTGAAACTGCCGGCGAGCGCGCTGCTCGGCGAGGGCAACGCCAAAGCCAAGGACTACGCCGCCTGCGTCAACCGCTCGCGGATCGCCTGGTGCGGCCTCGCGACCGGGACCGCGCAGGCGGTCCTCGACTACGTGATCCCCTACGTCAACGACCGCCAGGCGTTCGGCGAACCGATCTCCAACCGCCAGAGCGTCGCCTTCACCGTCTCCGACATCGGCATCGAGTCGAACGCGATGCGGCTGGCGACCTACCGGGCGGCGAGCCGCGCCGACCGGGGCGAGAGCTTCGCCCGCGAGGCGGCGATCGCCCGCAAGCTCTGCGCGACGAAGGGGATGCAAATCGGCTCCGACGGCGTCCAGCTGCTCGGCGGCCACGGCTTCGTCAAGGAGCACCCGGTCGAGCGCTGGTACCGCGACCTCCGAGCTGCGGGCGTGATGGAGGGCGCCCTGCTCGTCTAGGCCCCGCCTGACGAGCGAAAGGAAAGACATGACCATCAACCTCGAGATACCGAAGAAGTTCAAGCCGCTGGCGAGCCAGGCCAACCAGGTCGCCACGGAGGTGTTCCGCCCGATCTCGCGCAAATACGACGAGGCCGAGCACAGCTACCCGAAAGAGCTCGACATGCTGGCGTCGCTGATCGACGGCATGAACGAGGGCTCCGACATCGGCGGCGCCGGCGCGGCCGGCGTCCGTCGCGAGAAAGCCGCCGACGGCGAGAACCGCAACGGCTCCAACCTCTCCACCGTGCTCGGGATCATCGAGCTCTGCTGGGGCGACGTCGGCCTGCTGCTCTCGATGCCGCGCCAGGGGCTCGGCAACTCGGCGATCGCCTCGGTCGCGACCGAGGAGCAGCTGAAGAAGTACGGCGGCAAGTGGGCGGCGATGGCGATCACCGAGCCGGAAGCCGGCTCGGACTCCGCCGCGATCCGCGCCACCGCCGAGCTCGACGGCGACGAATACGTCCTCAACGGCGAGAAGATCTTCGTCACCTCCGGTGACCGTGCCGATCTGATCGTCGTCTGGGCGTCGCTCGACCGCTCGAAAGGGCGGGCGGCGATCAAGTCGTTCATCGTCGAGCGCGACAACCCCGGCCTGAAGCTGGACCGGCTCGAGCACAAGCTCGGGATCCGCGCCTCCGACACCGCCAACTTCACCCTGC
>JALYWY010000179.1 GCA_030852475.1 Actinomycetota bacterium
CCGAGTTCTGCATCCCGACCTTGTGCTGGATCGCCCCGGAGACGCCGGCGGCGAGGTACAGCTTCGGCGCCACCGTCTTCCCGGTCTGGCCGATCTGGGCCGCGTAGGGGTACCAGCCGGCGTCGACGACCGCGCGGGTCGCGGCGACGGCGCCGCCCATCGACTCGGCGAGTTCCTCGCAGAGCTCGAAGCCCTCTTTGGCGCCCAGCCCGCGGCCGCCGCCGACGAGGATGTCGGCGTCCTCGATGTTGACGTCGGCGCCACGCTGCTCGCCGCGCTGGACCAGCTTCGCCTTGGTCGACCACTCGGAGAGCTCGACGTCGACGTCGACGACCTCAGCCGTGCCGCCGGACTCCTTGGCGTCGAAGGCGTTGAGGCGGCCGATAATGATCCCGGGCTCGGCGACATAACCGACGTCGGCGATCTCGGAGTCCTGCAGGATCGGCCGCTCGACGACCAGTTTCCCGCCGTCGACTTTGACCGCGGTGACCTCCATCGTCACGCCGGCGTTGAGGCGGGCGGTGAGACCGGCGCCGATCTCGAAGCCGAGCAGGCCGCCGCCGAACAGGGCGTAGGAGAAACCGTTGTCCTGGATGACTTTCGCCATCGCGTCGACGATCGGCTGGGCCAGGCCCTCCGGGACGTCTTTGGCCCGGTAGACCTTGGCGGCGCCGTAGTTGCCGAGCGACGCGCAGGCGTCGTCGGCGACGTCACCGACGACCAGCGCGGCGGCTTCGCCGCCGACTTCGCCGGCCAGCTTGGCGGCCTCGGAGATCGCCCCGAGCGAGTTCTTGTTGAAGTTGCCCTCGTCGTCGTGGAGGGCGTAAACCAGGATGCCTGCCATTTAGATCAGTTTCCTCTCGTCGAGCCAGGCGACGATCCGTTCGACCGTCTCGTTGGTGTCCTCGTCCTCGATGATCTCCCCCGCTTCCTTGGCCGGCGGCGGGTTCAGCGCCAGCACGCGGGTTTTGGAGCCGTCTTCGCCGACCTGGCCGGCCTCGATGCCGACGTCGCCGGCGGCTTTCGAGTCGAGCGGCTTCTTTTTCGCGCCCATGATCGCTTTCAGGCTCGGGTAGCGCGGCTCGTTGATCGCGTCGCCGACGCTGATCACGGCCGGCAGCTCGACCTCGACGGTGTCGTAGCCGTACTCGGCCTGGCGCTCGCAGCGCAGTTTGCCGTCGGCGACGTCGATCTGGATCACCTGGGTCAGCGAAGGCATCTTCAGGTGGTCGGCGACGACCGCGCCGATCGTGTAGCACTCGCCGTCGTCCGACTGCTGGCCCAGCAGGACCAGGTCGGGGCTCTCCGACTCCAGCACTTTGGCCAGCGCATAACCGGTGGCGCAGACGTCGGAGCCGGCCAGCGCATCGTCGGCAAGGTGGACCGAGCGATCGGCGCCGAGCGCGACGGCCTTGTGCAGCGCGCGTACGGCGGAGCTCGGGCCCATGGTTACGGCCACGACCTCCTCGACCGGGATCGCCCCACCCTCCTTGATCTGCATGGCCGCCTCGAGGGCGTGCGTGTCGAAGGGGTTGAGGTTTTTCTCGCCGCCGCGGTCCAGCCGCATCGTGTTCGGGTCGATGCGCTTCTGAACGGCGGCGTCCGGGACCTCCTTGACCAGGACGCAGATCTTCAAGTTCAAGCCTCCTTGGGAAAAATTCTCGGGTTCGCGGGGCGCGATCTTAGCGTTTCGCCGCGGGTTGACTGACGAGTCAATCAGGACTATACCCGGCGCGGCGGCACCTATGCACCGATCTGTGTCGAATGCACTACTCGCCGCTGGCGTGGCGAGCGCTGGCGCGCTCCTGGATGAACTCGACGATGTCGTCGGTTCCAGAGCCAGGGGTGAAAACCTCGGCGACGCCGAGCTTCTTCAGCTCCGGAATGTCGTCGGCCGGGATCGTGCCGCCGACGGTGACGAGCACGTCGTCCACCCCCTGGGCCCGCAGCAGCTCGACCACTTTCGGGACCAGGGTCATGTGCGCTCCCGAGAGGATCGAGAGGCCGACGGCGTCGGCGTCCTCCTGGATCACCGTCTCGGCGATCTGCTCGGGCGTCTGGTGCAGCCCGGTGTAGATCACCTCCATCCCAGCGTCACGCAGGGCGCGGGCGATGATCTTGGCGCCCCGGTCGTGCCCGTCGAGGCCGGGCTTGGCGACGACGACGCGGATCTTGCGTGCGGTTGCTGCCTCCATCCGGGTCGGAACCCTAGCGCGATCGGCGCTACGCGCCGCGCCGCCAGGCGAAGCGCGAGGACGGCGGCACCCGGCGGCGGGTCGCCACGCGTGAAGCGCCGACCCCGGCGACCGTGGCGAAAACGGTGACCGCGAGGGCGACGAGGCGCCGGCCGAGCCGCTCGAAGCGCAGGACCTGCCAACTCTCCTCGCGGGCGATCGCCGCCAGCGGCGGGTCGGGGTTGACCGCGACCGGATTGCCGACCGCGCGCAGCATCGGCAGGTCGGAGAGCGAGTCGGAGTAGGCGTAGGACCCGGCCAGCTCGATCTCATGCCGGGCGGCGAATTCGCGCATCGCCGTCACCTTCCCCTCCCCGTAGACGAAGGGGCCGTCGAGGCGGCCGGTGAAGTTGCCTTCCTCGTCGATCTCGTAGCGGGTGCCGATGCCGCCGTCCATGCCCAGCACATGGGCCAGCTGCTCGACGACGCCGTTGCCGGCGGCGCTGACGATGAAGGTCGGCCGGCCGGCGTCCTGGTGGGCGTAGATCTCCTCCAGCATCTGCGGGTAGACGCGGGGCAGGATCGCCGCCATCACTTCCGGGCCCATCCGGTCGATCGCTTTGGCGGGAACCCCCGAGATCAGCTCCCGCGCCACCTTCAGCACCTCGGCGGTGCGGGCGTCAGTGGTGCCACGGAGGCGGTAGCGCAGGTGCTCCCATCCCCAGCCGGCGAGCAACCTGCGGCTGACGATCCCCTGTTTGGCGGCGATGCGGGCGAACTGCATCCCGCTCGATCCCGCCATCAGGGTCTTGTCGAGATCGAAAAATGCCGCAGCCCGCTTCGACCCCTCGGACTGCGGCATCAGTGATCAGCCTCCGTTGACCTCGACCACGATCGCGTCGCCCTGGCCGCCACCGGAGCAGATCGCGGCGACGCCGAGGCCGCCACCGCGGCGGCGCAGCTCGTGGACGAGGGCGCCGACGATGCGGGAGCCGGAGGCGCCGATCGGATGGCCGAGGGCGATCGCGCCGCCGTTGACGTTGACCTTCTCCTCGTCGACGCCGAGCATCCGCACCGAGTTCAGCGCCACCGAGGCGAAGGCCTCGTTGATCTCCCAGAGGTCGACCTCGTCGGGGCTCTTGCCGATCTTCTCCAGCGCCTGCTTGGCGGCGTTGGCCGGGGTTTTCGCCAGGTAGGGGAAGTCGTCGGCGACGGTGCCGTAGGAGAGGATCCGCGCCAGCGGGGTCTTGCCCTCCTTTTCGGCCCACTCCTCGGAGGCGACGACGATCGCGCCGGCGCCGTCGTTGACGCCGGGGGCGTTGCCGGCGGTATGGGTCGCGTCCTCGCCGCCGATCGCCTTCAGCTTCGCCAGCGTCTCCAGGGTGGTGTCGGGCCGGATCGCCTCGTCGGCCTCGACCGTGTTCTCGCCCTTGCGGGACTTGACGGTGACGCCGACGATCTCCTCGGCGAGGCGGCCGGCGTCGGTCGCCTCGCTGGCGAGCCGGTGCGAGCGCTCGGCGAAACGATCCATGTCGACGCGGCTGATCTCGAGCTCGTTGCCGACCTCGCTCGCCTCGTTGATCATCTGTTTGTCGGTGAAGGGGTTGGTGAGGCCGTCGTGGGTCATCGCGTCGAGCGCCTTGACGTCACCCATGCGGAAGCCGAAGCGGGCGCCGGGCAGCAGGTAGGGCGCGTTGCTCATCGACTCCATGCCGCCGGTGACGGCGACGTCGGCGTCGCCGGCGCGGATCGCCTGATCGGCGAGGCCGATCGTCCGCATGCCGGAGGCGCAGACCTTGTTGATGGTCTCCGAGGGGACCTCCTTCGGGATCCCGCCCTTGATCTGGGCCTGGCGCGAGGGGATCTGCCCCTGGCCGGCCTGCAGGACCTGGCCGAAGACGACCTGCTCGACCTGCTCGGGGGCGACGCCGGAGCGCTCGAGCGCGGCCTCGATCACGGTGCCGCCGAGATCGGTGGCGTCGAGGGAGGCGAGGCCGCCGCCCATCTTTCCGAAGGGGGTGCGGGCGGTACCGAGGATGACTGAGCTGGGCATCTACTGCCTTTCCTTTCCGAAGTTCATGTGGCCTGGCGCATGACCGCCAAGTCCAGCGGATGAAGATACCGACAGGTGGCCGTAGACTCGCGGCCGATGAAGGTCGAGGTGAAACAGGTCGAGCTGGCCGAGAGCGGGGCCGGTCTCGTGGCGGTCGGGCTTTTCGAGCAGGCAGAGCTTCCCGCCGCTGTCGCTTCCGCCCTCGGAGCGGATGAAGCCAAGCCTGGCGTCAAAAAGCTCTCGCTGCTGCGCCCGCATGACTTCCCGCCCGTGCTGGTGGTCGGCCTGGGGGACCGTGACGAGCTCGACGCCGAGCGGCTGCGCGTCGTCGCGGCGCTGGTCGCCAAGGAGGCGGGTCGCCTGGAGGTGAGCTCGCTCGCCTGGGCGCTGCCCGAGGGCGACGATCCGGACGCGGCCGCCGAAGCCCTCGTCACCGGCACGATCCTCGCCTCCTACCGTTTCGACCGCTTCAAGTCCGGGGGTGGGGACGATTCCCCCCGGCTGGAGTCGCTGACGCTGATCGCCCCTGCGGACGTCGGCGCCGCGGCGGAGGTGGCTCGCGTCGCCGCCGAAGCGCAGAACCGGGCCCGCGACCTGCAGAGCACGCCGGCCAACGTCGCCACCCCCACCTTCCTCGCCGAACGCGCGGAGGAGATCGCCGCCGGCTCCCAGGCCTTGACCGCCGAAGTCCTCGGCAGGCCCGAGCTCGAGGAGAAGCGGATGGGTGGCCTCCTCGCGGTGAGCCAGGGTGGCCCGCAGGAGCCCAAGATGATCGTCCTCCGCTACAGCGGCGGCGGTTCCGGCCCCACCCTCGGCTTCGTCGGCAAGGGCGTCACCTTCGACACCGGCGGCATCTCGCTGAAGCCCGGCCCCGGGATGCCGGACATGAAGATGGACATGTCCGGCGCCGCGGCGGTCCTGGAGTCGGTCGCCGCGATCGCCGAGCTGGAGCTTCCCCTCGACCTGATCGCCGTCGTTCCCTCGACCGAGAACATGCCCTCCGGCACGGCGGTCAAGCCCGGCGACATCATCACCCAGTACAACGGCAAGACGGTCGAGGTCAACAACACCGACGCCGAGGGGCGCCTGATCCTCGCCGATGCCCTCGCCTACGCGATCGAGCTCGGCGCCGAGCGCCTGGTCGACATCGCCACGCTGACCGGAGCGGTGACGATCGCCCTCGGCTCGACCTACGCGGCCGTGATCTCCAACGACGACGATCTGGCGGGTGCAGTGAGCACCGCCGGCGACAAAAGCGGTGAGCTGACCTGGCGCCTGCCGCTGCATCCCGAGTACAAGGAGCTGATGAAGGGGAAGTTCGCCGATCTCTCCAACCTCGCTTCCAAGCGCAAGGCGGGGACGATCACCGCCGGCGCCTTCCTCGAGGAGTTCGTCGGTGAGACGCCCTGGGCGCACATCGACATCGCCGGCATCGCCTACGACGTCGGTCGCCCCTACGTCGGCAACGGGGCCAGCGGCTTCGGCGTGCGGCTCCTGGTCGACCTCGCACGCCATAGCGCCGACTAGCCTTCTCCGAGGATCATGCAGGTGGAGATGCCGTGGGCGAGCAGCTTGCCGCTGTCGGCCGCGGTCAGGGTCGCCTCCGCCGTCGCCTGCCTGCGGCCGCGGTAGAGGACGCTCGCCTCGCAGAGGACGCGGCCGGTGTCGCGGGTGATCGGCCGCACGAACTTCGCCTCGAGGCCGAGCGAGGTGTAGGCGACGCCGGCGGGGAGGGTCGTGTGAACCGCGCAGCCGAGCGCCGAGTCGAGCAGGGTCGAGGCGTAGCCGCCGTGGACGACTCCGATCGGGTTGTAGTGCTCCTCGCCGGGTTCTCCCTCGAAGACCACCCTCCCCTCCTCCAGCTCGACCGGCCGCAGCCGCATCGTCACCGCGATCGGCGGCGGCGGCACCTTGCCGGTGACGACGGCCGTCATGTACTCCATGCCGGTCATCGTCGCGCCGATCGACGCCGTCGCCACCGGGTCCTGCCAGATCAGGGTGCGGCTGCGGGAGCTCTCGGGGCTGGAGGCGGCGAAGGTCTCTGCCAGCTCGGCGGCGGTTCCCTCCGGCGCGATCACGACTCCGTTCTCGCTCACCTGACCTCCAGTCGCCTCAGGTCAGTGGCCCGGCGCGGCTCGCGCGGCGTCGCCGGGTAGTGCAGGTCGGCGCTGATCTCCGCCTCGCTGATCGCGATACGGGGTTTGCGGTTCCGGTTCTGATGCCTGTTCCTCGAAATCAGCCTCATGGTCGCCTCCGATCGGCTGTTGTCTTAGTTGCATCAAGCAACTGATCTTCTTCGGACCCTAGACGACTGAGTTGCTTCATGCAACCAACTGTGCGAAGATCACAGAGTGCTGCGTCGCGACTATCCCGCCCTCGACGACTGCTCGGTGGCCAAGGCGCTGGAGGTGATCGGCGAGCGTTGGTCGCTGCTGATCGTCCGCGCGATCATGCACGGGAACCGCCGCTTCGGCGAGATCCAGGGCTCCCTGGGGATCGCCCGCAACGTCCTCTCCGCCCGCCTCGAGCGCCTGGTCGAGGAGGACATCCTCGTACGGCGGGCCTACCAGGAAAGCCCGGCCCGCTACGAGTACTTCCTGACCGAGAAGGGGCTCGACCTCTGGCCGGCGCTGATCGCCCTCCTGCACTGGGGCGATCGCTACTCCCCCGCCCCCGAGGGCCCGCGGCGGCTGATCGTCCACAAGGAGTGCGGCGGCGCCGTCAGCGAACGCGGGATCTGCGAGAGCTGCGGCAAGGTCCTGCATGCCCGCGACGCCAAGCAGGTGCCGGGGCCGGGTGCGAAGCAATCCGCCGTCGCCGCCGAGAGCCTCGCGCGCTAGCGTTGCCGGCAGGCGAACGGCGAGGAGAAGAGGAGGAAGACGATGGCGACGGCAGCTGAGCTTCAGGTCAGGGACAAGATCTTCATCGGCGGCGAGTGGGTGGAGCCCAGCGGCGCCGAGCCGATCGAGGTGGTGAATCCCACCACCGAGGAGGTGATCGGGACGATCCCCGGCTGTGGGCCCGAGGACGTCGATCGTGCCGTTACCGCCGCCCGCACGGCGTTCGAGGCCTGGTCGCAGACCAGCCGCGAGGAGCGCGCCGGCTTCATCACGGCGATCGCCGAGGGGCTGAACGAGCGTGCCGACGAGCTCGCCGCGACGATCACCCAGGAGCTGGGGATGCCGCTGAAGCTGAGCCGGATCGTCCAGGTTGGCCTCCCGGCGTCGCAGTTCGCGGCGACGCCGGAGCTGATGGAGCAGGTCGCCTGGGAAGAGGAGGTCGGCAACTCGCGCGTGGTCCGCGAGCCGGTCGGCGTCCTCGGTGCGATCACCCCCTGGAACTACCCCCTCAACCAGATCGTCTGCAAGGTGGCTCCCGCCCTCGCCGCCGGCTGCCCGGTCGTCTTGAAGCCGAGCGAGGTGACCCCGCTCAACGCCTTCCTGCTGACCGAGGTGATCGAGGCGGCCGGCCTTCCCGCCGGGGTCTTCAACCTCGTCACCGGCGTCGGCCCGGTGGTCGGCGAGGCGATCGCCGCTCATCCCGGGGTCGACATGGTCTCCTTCACCGGCTCGACCAGGGCCGGTCGCAGGGTCAGCGAGCTGGCCGCGGCGACGGTGAAGCCGGTGGCGATGGAGCTCGGCGGCAAGTCGCCGAACGTGATCCTCGACGACGCCGATCTCGCGCAGGCGGTCCCCGACGGGGTCGCCAAGTGCCTCCTCAACAGCGGCCAGACCTGCAGCGCCCTGACCCGGATGCTGGTCCCGCGCCAGCGCCTGGCCGAGGCTGAGGAGCTGGCCAAGGCGGCGGCTGAGACCTTCACCCCGGGCGACCCCTTCGAGTCCTCGACCCGGCTCGGGCCGCTCGTCTCCCAGATACAGCGAGAGCGCGTCCGCGGCTATATCCGGAAAGGGATCGAGGAGGGCGCGCGGCTGATCACCGGGGGCGCCGAGCCACCGGAGGGACTCGACCGCGGCTACTTCGTCCGCCCCACCGTCTTCTCCGAGGTCGACGCCGAGATGACGATCGGCCAGGAGGAGATCTTCGGCCCGGTGCTGGCGATCCAGCCCTACGAGGGCGAGGACGACGCCGTCCGCGTCGCCAACTCGACCCCCTACGGCCTCTCCGGCGGCGTCTGGTCCGCCGACGCCGACCGCGCGATCGCGGTCGCCCGCCGTATCCGCACCGGCCAGGTCGAGATCAACGGCGGTCGCTTCAACCCTCACGCCCCCTTCGGCGGCTACGGCCAGTCGGGACACGGTCGCGAGAACGGCCGCTACGGGATCGAGGAGCTGCTGCAGATCAAGGCACTGCAGCTGTAATCGGAGCTCAGTTGCCGGGAGGAGTGGCGGTGATGCCGCCGTGCTCGCGGGGCGCCACCTCGGCGGCGCGACCGACGTTTTCGCCGATGCCGAAGTGGGCGCAGATGGTGAGCTCGTGCTCGCGGCGCAGGGGCCTGGTCGGGTCGACGACCGGGGCGCTGCGGATCGCGTCCGCCTCTTGGGCGACCCAGACGCCGAAGGGGGCGCCGGCGCAGTTGGCGAAGGGGACGGCGACGACGCGGGCGCGGCGGCGTCGGCCCAGACGAGCGATCAGCCAAGCCGGCTCACCGCTATCGGCGTCGACGAAGAGCCCCTGGACCTGACCGACCGAGTTGCCGCCCAGCTCGGCCACCTCCGTGCCGAGCCAGCTCATCGCCTCGGCCGCAGAAGGCCGGCGCGCGTCCTCAGCCATCGACGTGCTTCTCCAGCAGCTCGCTGGCCGCGGTGGCGGGGTCGAGTTCGCGCCGCACCACGCGATCGAGCAGCTCCGCCGTCGCCGGGTCTTCGGAGACCGTCTGCTCGAGCCGGCGGCGCATCCGCGAGGTGGCGATCCCCAGCACCTCGCTGCGGAGGTTGCGGGCGCGGCGCTCGGCCAGCGTCCCCGCCTCCTCGATGAAGGCGCGGTGCTCGTCGATCGCCGCCGCCAGCTCGTCGACGCCCTCGCCGCGGGCGGCCTCGGTCCGCAGGATCGGCACCTTCCATCCCTCCGGGTCCTGGGAGAGGGCGAGGACGCCGCGGACCTCGCGGACCATCGTGTCGGTCATCGGGTGGTCGGCCTTGTTGACGACGATCACGTCGGGGATCTCCATCACCCCCGCCTTCAGCGCCTGGATCGAGTCGCCGG
>JALYWY010000180.1 GCA_030852475.1 Actinomycetota bacterium
CTCGGCCAGACCATCGCCAGCGCGGCGCCGAAGAGGAGGCCGCCGGCGCGGGTGTCGGTGCCGAAGTAGAGGCGCGAGGGGTCGAAGCTCGGCTCGTAGAGGACCGCCATCAGGATCGAGGAGGCGATCGCGCCGGCGATCGTCAGCAGCGCCAGCCGCGGGCGGACGCCGGAGGACAGCGGCGTCTCGTGGACGAGCTTGACCCCGATCAGCAGCAGGAACGGCCAGAAGATGTAGAACTGCTCCTCGACCGAGAGCGACCAGAGGTGGTCGAGCGGGCCTTCGGCTTCGAAGCGGGCGAAGTAGGAGACGTCGGCGAAGATCTGCTGCCAGTTGTTGACGTAGAAGATCGCCGAGATCACCCCTTCGCGGAACTGGTCCGGCTGGGCGGGGCCGAAGACGGTGACCCAGGCGACGACGACCGCCAGCATCACGAACAGCGCCGGCAGCAGGCGGCGGGCGCGGGCGAGCCAGAAGGCGCCGAGCTTGATCCGGCCCCGGGCGTTCAGCTGCGCCAGCAGGATGTCGGTGATCAGGTAGCCGCTGAGGGTGAAGAAGACGCCGACTCCGAGCATCCCGCCCGGCGCCCAGTCGAAGCCGAGGTGGAAGGCGATGACGGCGAGGACGGCGATTGCGCGCAACCCGTCCAGCCCAGGCATGTAGCGCTGGTTGCGCTTGACGGGTTCTGGCATCGGTGATGCGCATGCTAGGGATCGGCGCTGATAGCTTTCGCCGCCGTGAGCGCCACCCTCGCCACCCCGAAGCGCCTCGTCGCCGGCTTCTCGCTGGCGCTGATCGCCTCGCTCTCGGTCATGGCGCTGAGCGGAGCCGCGCCCGCGTCGGCGGCGACCTGCCCCAGCTTCAAAGTCCTGCACGACGACCGCATCGGCCCGGCCAACCTGCCGGCCGGCAATTACACGGTTACGACCGACACCGGCCTCAGCTGCCAGGCCGCTTCGCAGCTCTTCGCCCGCTTCCTCCAGGACTGGGACGGCAACCTGCCGAAACCGTGGAAGGTCGTCGCCGAAGGCGCCGGCAAAGCCACCTTCGCTCGCGGCAGCCTCCCCGGCTTCTCCGTCGCCCGCAGCGGCGGCAGCGGCAATGGCGGCAACACCAACATCGGCCGGCTCTGCAGCGGCACCTTCACCGTCAACGCCGGCTCCGACGTCGGCCCGCTCTTCTTCCCCAAGGGCCAGTACCTGGTCTACATCCCGGCGAAATCGGGGATCACCTGCCGCCGGGCCTCGGTCCTCTTCACCAAGTTCCTGGCTGCACCCGACGGCACCCTCCCCTTCCCCTGGCGGGTGACCGTCCAGACCGCGACCTTCTTCAAGCCGGAAAACCCGGTGCGGTCGGCCTTCCGGCTCGAGCCGGCTAACGGCGCGTAAGCAGCGCCCGCAGGTCCGCGGCAACCGCCTCCGGTTCGTCGTCCAGCTGGTTCCAGGTAAGGCGGGTGACGGTGTAGCCGGCGACGCGCAGGCGCCGATCCCGAGCGCGGTCCTCGCGGAAGGCGGTGCGGGTGGAGTGACCGTCCCAGCCGTCGAGCTCGACGATCTGGCGGAGGTCGGGCCAGTGGCAGTCGACCAGGTAGTTCTTGCCGTTCAGCGAGATCCAGTCGTTGAAGCGGGGTAAGGGCAGGCGGTGCAGACGGAGGAAGGGAGCGAAGCGCTCCTCCAGCGGCGAGCGCTTGCGGCCTCCGGGGTCTTCCTCCAGGCGCTCGAGTGCCATCCGGACCCTTCGCACCCCTCGTCTGCCCGGATAGCGCTCGATGAGATCCGGCAGGGAGAGCTTGTCCCAGAGATGGAGGTGTTCGGCCTCGCGCAGCAGGTTCTCGACGACGTCCTCTGACTCAGTCGCGGCAAGGTCGAAGATCGTGCGGGGCACGGTGGTGACCGGGATCCCCTCCTTCACGATGATCTCGTCCGCAGGTAGGGCTTTGTGGTGGCGCTTGATCCCGTCCCAGGAGCGGCTCTTCCGAGGACAGGTGACGTCGATGGTCGTCCGCGAGGTGGGTCGGATCATCCAGAGCGCCGCCGCGGAGTAGTGGCTGAGCACGGCTTCGGGACCGGAAGCAAGTACGGCCGCCATCCACCGCCCTTGCCGTGAGATCACTTGGTGCCCCACCGAGTAGACGCCCCCGTGAACTCGGTGCAGCCGTCCGGCACGGATCCGCCACTCGATCTCTTCCTCGCTCCACCCCGCCTCCAACAACTGCCATCGCCCCACCACTCCGTACTGTCTTTTCGCGAGTCCCGCCAGCAAGCGATCATCCCCACGAGACCGCAAAAATCCGGGCTGTACAAGGGTTTTTGCGGTCTCGGCGGAGTCCACCTCCGTATAAGGGCTCGGGGCGGCTCGATTCTCCCCCCGCCTCCTTGGGTACTGGGCGCATATGTCCAGCGCTGCGGAGTTTTTGCCCTCTTCTCGGTCGCTCAGGACGCTCGAGAAGGCGGCTGAAGGGTGTCGGGGGTGCGAGCTCTACAAGGACGCTTCGCAGGTGGTCTTCGGGCGGGGGCGGAAGAGCGCGGAGCTGATGCTGGTCGGGGAGCAGCCGGGGGACAAGGAGGACCGAGAGGGCGAGCCGTTCGTGGGGCCGGCGGGGCGGCTGCTGGACCGGGCGTTGGAGGAAGCCGGGATCGACCGGGCCGAGGCCTACGTGACGAACGCGGTCAAGCACTTCAAGTGGAAACCGAAAGGCAAACGGCGGCTGCACCAGACGCCGCGGGCCGGTGAGATCGAGGCCTGCAAGCCGTGGCTGCAGGCCGAGGTCGAGGCGGTGAAGCCACGGGCGCTGCTGGCGATGGGCGCCACCGCGGCGCGTTCGCTGTTCGGGACGAAGGTGAAAGTGACCAAGGACCGCGGGCGGCCGCTGGAGTCGCCGCTGGCGCCGGTGGCGGCGATCACCATCCATCCCTCGGCGATCCTGCGCCTGCGCGACCACGACGAGCGCGAGGCGGAGCTCGCCGGTTTCGTCGCCGACCTCGAGGCCGTCGCCACGGCGCTGCATGGCGCCGCCAGGTGATCCCGGCCACGACCGCTCCGCGCCGCGGTCGCCTGCGCCGCGCCGACTGCGCCGAGGCCGGGATCAGGCGGAAGCGCCGCGGCCGCGGCTTCTCCTACGAGGACCCCGCCGGCGACGTGATCGAGGACGAGGAGACGCTGGAGCGGATTCGCCAGATGGCGATCCCGCCCGCCTGGAAAGAGGTCTGGATCTGCCCCGACCCCTTCGGTCACATCCAGGCCACCGGCTATGACGAAGCGGGGCGCAAGCAGTACCTCTACCACGAGCGCTGGCAGCAGCGGCAGGCGGAACGGAAGTTCGAGCTGGTGCGCGAATTCGCCACCAGGCTGCCGAAGCTGCGCCGGGCCGTCACCGCCGACCTGCGCCGCAAGGGGATGCCCCGCGAGCGCGCCCTCGCCTGCGCCGTCCGCCTCCTCGACCTCGGCTTCTTCCGGGTTGGCGGCGAGGTCTACGCGGAGGAAAACGAGAGCTTCGGCCTCGCCACCGTGCGCCGCGAGCACGTCACGGTCAAACCGACCGAGGTGATCTTCGACTTCCCCGCCAAGAGCGGCCAGCGACGGGTGCAATCGATCCGCGACGCCGCCGCGCGCCGGGCGATCGAGGCGATGCACCGGCGCCGCAGCGGCCCCGAGGACCTGCTCGCATACCGCGCCGGCGGCACCTGGGTCGACGTCCGCTCGGCCGAGATCAACGACTACATCCACGAGAAGATCGGCGACGAGTTCTCCGCCAAGGACTTCCGCACCTGGCACGGGACGGTGCTGGCGGCGCTGGCGCTGGCGGGCGAGGACCCGCCGCGCTCGGAGGCGGCGGCGAAGCGGGCGATCTCCCGCGCCGTCAAACAGGTCTCCGAGGCGCTCGGCAACACCCCCGCCGTCTGCCGCGCCTCCTACATCGACCCCCGCGTCCTCGATCGCTACCGCGACGGGACGACGATCCGCCCGGCGCCGAGCGCCAACGGGCGCATGTCGGCAAAGCAGCGGCTGAAGATCGAGCGGGAAGTGATCGAGCTCGTTTCGTAAGCCCCTGGCCGGGGGAGTTGGGAGGTTCAGACAGCTAGGGAAGGCAATCCAGTTATGAACACGCAGCAGCGCCCCTTCGCGGTGGTGACGGGGGCATCGAGCGGGATCGGCTTCGAGCTCGCCAAGGTCCTCGCCGAAGAAGGCTTCGACCTCCTGATCACGGCCGAGGACGAGGAGATCCAGGCAGCCCAGCGGGAGCTCAACCAGCTCACCGCGAGCGTCGAGTGCACCCGTCTCGACCTTTCCCGCGAGGAGGATGTCCAGCGCCTCTACGACCGGGTCCAGGCGACCGCCCGCCCGGTCGACGTCCTCTGCCTCAACGCCGGGATCGGCTCCGGCGGCGACTTCGCCCGCGAAACCGACCTGCGCAAGGAGCTGCGGCTGATCGACCTCAACGTCCGCTCCGTCGTCCACCTCTGCAAGCTGGTGGTCCGGGACATGGTCGCCCGCGACGAGGGCCGGATCCTCATCACCTCCTCGATCGCCTCGACGATGCCGGGCTCCTTCCAGGCCGTCTACAACGCCTCCAAGTCCTTCGACCAGTCCTTTGCGCTGGCGCTCCGCAACGCGCTCAAGGACACCGGCGTCACCGTCACCTCGCTGATGCCGGGCCCGACCGACACCGAGTTCTTCGAGCGCGCCGGGATGGAGGACACCCCGATCGGCGAAGGCCCGAAGGACGATCCGGCCGACGTCGCCCGCCAGGGCTTCGAGGCGCTGATGGCTGACAGGGAAAGGGTCGTCTCCGCCGGGATCAAGACGAAAGCCCAGGCGACCGCGGCGAAGGCCCTGCCCGACTCGGTCAAGGCCGAAATGCATCGCAAACAGGCGCAGCCCGCGACCGCGAGCGAGAAGGAGAACTAGATGAAAGCCGCCGTCTGGCACGGCCCCCGCGACGTCCGCGTCGACGAGGTCGAGGACCCGAAGATCGAGGAAGCCACCGACGCGGTGATTAAGGTCACCTCCTCGGCGATCTGCGGCTCTGATCTGCACCTGTACGAGGTCCTCTCCCCCTTCATGGAAGAGGGCGACATCCTCGGCCATGAGCCGATGGGAATCGTCGAGGAGGTTGGTCCCGAGGTCACCAACCTCTCCCCCGGAGACCGGGTGGTGATCCCCTTCAACATCTCCTGTGGCCACTGCTGGATGTGCGACCGCCAGCTCTACGCCCAGTGCGAGACGACCCAGAACCGAGAGGAAGAAAAAGGCGCCTCCCTCTTCGGCTACACCAAGCTTTACGGCCAGGTGCCGGGCGGGCAAGCCGAGTACCTGCGGGTGCCGCAGGCTCACTTCGGGCCGATCAAAGTACCCGAGGGCCCGCCCGACGACCGCTTCCTGTACCTCTCCGACGTGCTGCCGACGTCCTGGCAGGCGGTCGACTACGCCGCGATCCCCGAGGGCGGCTCGGTTACCGTCTTCGGCCTCGGCCCGATCGGGCAGATGACCTCTCGGATCGCCGCCCACCGGGGAGCGCGGGTGATCGGCGTCGACATCGTCCCCGAGCGACTCGAGCTCGCGCAGAAATACGGGATCGAGACGCTCAACCTGGACGAGCACGACGACATCTCCGACACGATCCGCGAGATGACCGAGGG
>JALYWY010000181.1 GCA_030852475.1 Actinomycetota bacterium
CTCGTACATCGCCGCCGGGTCGTGCCAGTCGTCGCGGTAGAACTCTTTCGGCTGCGAGCCCTTCCAGACCCGGCAGCCCTCGAGCGCGGCGTCGTCGTCCGCGGCCCAGGAGAAGGCGGCCTGGAGGACGATCTCCCCGGGCTGGCGTCCCGCGTCCTCGGCGGCGCCGCGGTAGGCGTCGAGGATTTCAGGCGTCGACTCGGGATCGGCGAGGGTCCAGACGCCGTCGCCTTGACGGCCCGCCACCCGCGCCGCCTCCGGGCCGAAGGCGGAGACGTAGATCGGCGGCCGCCGGTTCTCCGGGCGCGAGTGGAGGTAGGCGCGGTCGGTGGAGAAGTGCTTGCCGGCGCCGCTGAGGCGCTGGCCGTCCCAGAGGGCGCGGATCATCTCCAGCGCCTCCTCCATCCGCTCGATCTGCTCGCCGACAGGTGGCCACCCCTCCCCCAGCGGCGCCTCGTTCAGCGCCTCGCCCGAGCCGAACCCCAGGTAGGGGCGCCCGGGGAACATCAGCTCCATCGTCGCCCAGGCCTGGGCGATCAGGACCGGGTGGTGGCGTGGGCCCGGTGGCGTCACCGCCGTGCCGAAGCTGACCCGCTCGGTCGCCTGCGCCGCCGCCCCGAGCCAGATCCAGGCGTGGCCGGACTCGCCCGGTTCCCACCAGGGCTGCAGGTGGTCGCTGCAGCCGACGCCGGAGAAGCCGGCGTCCTCGGCGGCGACCGCCTGGCGCAGCAGCTGGTCGGGTGGGAACTGCTCGTGGGCGCAGAGGTGGAGGTAGCGCATCGCTCGCCGCGCCCAGGCGCTCCTACGCTTTGCCTTCGAACTCGTACTCGCGCAGGAAGCCCTCGAAGAGCCGGCGGTGGCCCTGCTCGTCGCGGAGGATCGTGGTCACCATGTCCTGGGTGACCGGGTCGATCCCGTCGGTCTCCTCGATGATCCGCGTGTAGTGCTCGATCGCGCCGGTCTCGGCTTTGATCACGCCGCGGATCACGTGGATCACGTCGGTCTGGTGCTCGGGAGGCTGCAGGAAGCTCTGCTCGGGGGCGAAGCCTTCCGAGCCGGGGACCACGCCGTAGAGCTCCTTGATCCTTTTCGCGAATTCTTCCGCGTGGCCGAGCTCCTCTTTGATGTCTTCGGCCAGGGACTCGCGGATCTCCTGGGCGCGGACGCCGTCGAGGTTGGTCGAGGCGGAGAGGTAGCTCATCACCGTCTCGATCTCCATCCAGTAGGCCTTGGTCAGCAGGGCGACGATCTCTTCCCGCGTGCCGGAAGCGTCGCCGCTGAAAATGCCCTTGTCGAGGCTGCTCGTCTCCATCGCGTGCCTTCCCTTCTCCTTACTGGTCAGTCGTCCAACTTGTCCCGCTTCGGCCCCTCCCAATCGGGAGCCTCGGGGTCCTTGGACGGGTGTGGTTCGCTGGTGCTTTGGGTGCCGGACGCGGGATGCGGCTCCTCCCCGTCGGGGTCAGAGGGGTCGCGGGGATCCTCCCGCTTGTCGTAGGGGTCCGGCCACTCGGTCGGATCCGGGTCCTCGACCGGGTTGTTGAGGACGTGGTGCGGCTCGCGGTCGCGCGAGATGTCGTTCGGGTCCTTGCCCGGCGGCTCCGGAAAGCCGCTCGGCGCCTCGTGCGGATCTGGTCTGTCGTCCATGCCCAGCCGCTACCCCGGCGCGTGTGCCTGGAAACGCCGCCGCGGCGGCGCGGGCTAGGCTGCCCCGCCATGGACACGATCGACGCTTTGCTCCAGAACAACCAAGCCTTTGCCGAGGGCCGCGCGGAGCGGCGCCTCGGCGCCGAACCGCAGCGTCACCTGGCGATCGTCACCTGCATGGACGCGCGCCTCGATGTCTCTGCCGCACTGGGGCTCGGCGAGGGTGAGGCGCACATCCTCCGCAACGCCGGCGGCGTCGTCACCGACGACGTGATCCGCTCGCTGGCGCTCTCCCAGCGCAAGCTCGGCACCCGCGAGGTGATGCTGATCCACCACACCGACTGCGGCGTGCAGAAGATCACCGACGACGGCTTCCGCGCGGAGCTGCAGGAGAGCACCGGCGTCGCCCCTTCCTTTGCGATCGAGTCGTTTGGCGACGTAGACGCCGACGTCCGCCAGTCGATCCTGCGGGTCCGCCGCTCGCCCTTCCTGCTCCACCGCGACGCGGTCCGCGGCTTCGTCTACGACGTCGAGACCCACCGCCTGCGCGAGGTAGAGGCCGAGGAGTAGATGCCGACCGTCGCCCCCTACGGCTCCTGGTCCTCGCCGATAAGCGCGGCGACGGTGGCGCGGGCGGGGCGGCGACTGGCGTTTCCCGCGATCGCCGCCGACGGCGCGGTCTGGTGGGCGGAGGGCCGGCCGAGCGAGGGCGGCCGCGTGGTGCTGATGCGGCAGGCGCCCGGCGGCGAGCCCCAGGCGGCGACGCCGGAGGGGACCAACGTGAGGTCGCGCGTACACGAGTACGGCGGCGGCGCCTGGTGCCTGGTCGAGCCGGACCTCGTCCTCTTCGTCGACTTCTCCGACCAGCGGCTCTACCGGCAGCGGCTAGGTGAGGAGCCGGTGGCGGTCTCGCCCCAGCCGCCGTCCCCCGGGACCTTCCGCTACGCCGACATGCGGCCTTCGCCGGACGGCCGCACCGTCGTCTGCGTGCGCGAACGCGATGTCGAGGGCGAGGGCGAACCGGTGACCGAGATCATCTCGCTGTCGCTCGACGGGGAGGGCGAGCCGCAGGTCCTGGCCGGCGGGCGGGACTTCTACTCGTTCCCGCGGATCAGCCCCGACGGCGCCTGGCTCGCCTGGACCTGCTGGGACCACCCGAACATGCCCTGGGACGGGACCGAGCTCTGGGTGGCGCCGCTCCAGGACCCGGGAGAAGAGCGACTCGTCGCCGGCGGCGCGGAGGAGTCGGTCTTCCAGCCCGAGTGGGGACCGGACGGGCACCTCCACTTCGTCTCCGACCGCGACGGCTGGTGGAACCTCTACCGGGCGCGTGAGCCCGGCTCGGAGCTGAGCGGCGAGGAGGGGGCGCTGGTGCAGCTGACCGAGCAGCAGGCCGACTTCGCCCACCCGCAGTGGCTGTTCGGCGGCGCCACCTATGCCTTCCTTGGCAGCGGCGCGATCGCCTGCGTGCGCTGCGAGGCAGCCGAAGAACGGCTCTTCCTGCTGCAGCCGGAAGGGTGGGAACCGACCGATCTCGGGCTGCCCTTCAGCTCGTTCGGCTACCCGGCGCTCTCCGCGCGCGGGGAGAGCGTGGCCTTCGCGGCGACCAGCCCGGAGAGCGAGGCGGCGGTCGTCCTCTACGACGTCGAGCGCGGGGAGGCGGAGATCGTCCGCTCCTCCAGCGAGGAGCCGGTGGATCCCGCGTACGTCTCGCGGCCGCGCCCGGTCGAATTCCCCACCGGTGACGGCGAAGTCGCCTACGGCTTCTACTACCCGCCGGCCAACCCCGAGTTCGAGGCGCCGGAGGGGGAGCTGCCGCCGCTGATCGTCGAGAGCCACGGTGGCCCCACCTCCCACGCCACCCCCGCGCTGGATCGCGAATTCCTCTACTGGACCAGCCGCGGGATCGGCGTCGTCGACGTCAACTACCGCGGCTCCAGCGGCTACGGGCGCGAGTACCGCAACAAGCTGCGCGGCAACTGGGGCGTGGTCGACACCGAGGACTGCGTCAACGCCGCGCTGCACCTCGCCGAGCGAGGGGAGGCCGACGGCGGGCGGCTGGCGATCCGCGGCGGCTCGGCGGGGGGCTACGCGACCCTCTGCGCGCTCACCTTCCACGAGGGATTCGCCGCCGGCGCCAGCTACTACGGGGTCGCCGACGCCGAGGCGCTCGCCCGCGACACCCACAAGTTCGAGGCCCGCTACCTCGACCGCCTGATCGGGCCCTATCCCGAGCAGGCCGAGCTCTACCGCGAGCGCTCGCCGATCCACCACGTCGATTGCCTGCGCTCGCCGGTGATCCTCTTCCAGGGCCTCGAGGACGAGGTCGTCCCGCCCAACCAGGCGGAGACGATGGTCGTGGCGCTGGAGCGCAACGGCGTCCCCCACGCCTACCTTCCCTTCGCGGGCGAGCAGCACGGCTTCCGCAAAGCCGAGACCAACATCCGCTGCCTCGAAGCCGAGCTCTACTTCTACGGCCGGATCATGGGGTTCGAACCGGCCGGGGATCCCGAGCCGATCGAGATCAGCGGGCTCAGCTGACCAGGCAGTTCCTGGAGCCGCCCTCGGTTTCGCCTTTTTCCGGGAAGGCGTGGGCGAGGGCGAGGGCGATCAGTTGCGCGCGGGCGGCGTAGCCGGGCGAGGTGAAATGGATGCCGTCTTCGATGAACCACTCGTCTTTCACGTCCGAGGCCCAGTCGTAGACCCGCATGTTCGGGTAGGAGGCGCAGGCGGAAACGAGTTCCTCGTCCCACTTCTCCATGTTCCCCTTCGAGTAGGGGTCGCCTGCTTCGACCAGCGAGCGGACGTTTACCCAGAGCACCGGTTCGTCGCCGATGATCGCCATCATCTTGTCGATCCGTTCGCGCTCGGTGACGGTCGAGCCGGCGGCCACGTTGGCCGCCTCGTTGGTACCCAGGGCCAGCACCCAGCAGCCTTTGAAGCCTTCGGCCTTCCAGGCGGCGGCGACTTCCTGGGCGTTCGGCATCCCTTCGAACTGCTCTTCGATCGAGGTCGCGCCCTGCACCTCCATATGGACTTCCTTGGCGCCGACTTCTTCGTAGCGGGCGGGAATGCGCTGCGATTCGTTCGGCAGGTATTCGGCGTCGTCGAGGCCCTCCGAAGTCGAGTCGCCGATGTGGACGACCGCTTTGCAGGAGGATTTGGTCGAGTCTTCCGCCTGCGCTTTGGTCAGCGGCGGCGGTTTCGTCGTCCCCTCCGCCCGGGCCTGCTCGACCCTGGCTTTTTCGCCCTGGGCGGTTGAGGTCGAGTTGATCCCGGCCATCCCCGCCGCGGCGATTACGAGGATCACCCCGGCGGTGACGATCGCCACCCGCATCGGCGGCGCGAAGGTCTCCCATTTCCAGCCGACGGCGCGGCGGCGGGCGAAGAAGCGGCCGATCGCGCCGTGCCGGATCGGCTCCTCGACGAAGCGCCAGGAGAGCGCCGAGATGGCGAAGATCGCGGCGACCTGGAGCAGGCTGCGGACGAGGTCGTCCTCGTGCTGGACCCCCTGCGGCGTGGTGAGGACGATCACCGGCGTCTGCCAGAGGTAGATCGCGTAGGAGCGGACCCCGACCCAGCGCAGCGGCAGCACTCCCATCCACCTGCCCAGGCGGCAGGCGGGGTGGGTAAGCGGCATCAGGACCAGCACGGTGGCGAGCGTGAGGACGACGAAGCCGCCGCGGTAGAGGAAGGGCGAGAGTTCGCCGTTGCGCCAGATCATCAGGGCGATGACGAGGAGGCCGGCGACGCCGAGAGCGTCCAAGGTGTTGCGCGCCTGCGGAGCGATGCGGCGGCTGAGTTTGCGGCTCGGCCAGACCATCGCCAGCGCCGCCCCGAAGAGCAGCCCGCCGGCGCGGGTGTCGGTGCCGAAGTAGAGGCGCGAGGGGTCGAAGCTCGGCTCGTAGAGGACCGCCATCAGGATCGAGGAGGCGAGTGCGCCGGCGATCGTCAGCAGCGCCAGGCGGGGGCGAA
>JALYWY010000226.1 GCA_030852475.1 Actinomycetota bacterium
GGTGACCCCCTCCAGACACTCAACCTCGAGCCATAGGCGAGAGGTGTCTGGAGGGGGTCACCCGCCCCACCCAAAACCGGACGAAGAGCGCTACTTAATGAAGAGCATCTCCTCGTACTTCGGCAACGGCCAAAGCTCGTCGCTGACGACGCGCTCCAGCTTGTCGGCCGCCTCGCGGACTTTGGCCATCGCCCCGAGCTGCTTGTCGCGGGCGTGGATCGCCATGTCCAGCCCCTCGAGGCCGGGGTCGGCGTTCGCCTCGTCCAGCTCGCCGAGGGCGGCGACCAGCTCGTCGACCAGCCCACGAACCTCGCCCTCGAGCGCCGAGACGCCGGCCTCGCCGATCAGGGCCAGGTGGCGCAGGGCCGCCGGCAGGATCATCGTCTTGGCGATCGAGAAGGCCGTCTCCGCCTCGATGTTGGCGCGGAGCCAGTACTGCTCGACCCAGACCTCGTAGCGGGACTCCAGCTCCTCCTTGGAGAGCACGTTGTACTTCTCGAAGGCCTCGACGGTGCTCTCAGCGAGCACCTCGGGCAGCGCGTCCGGCGTCGTGCGCAGGTTCTTCAGCCCGCGCCGCTCGGCCTCCTGGTGCCACTCCTCGGAGTAGTTGTCGCCGCCGAAGCAGACCTGCTTGTTGGCCAGGTAGCTCTCTTTGACGATCTCGATCACGGCCTGCGGCATCTCCTCGCCGCCGTTCAGCTTCGACTCCAGCTTGGCGGCGAGGTCGTCGATCGCCTCGGCCGCGATCGTGTTCAGGACCGTGTTCGGGAAGCCGAGCGACATGCTCGAGCCCAGCGCCCGGAACTCGAATTTGTTGCCGGTGAAGGCGAACGGCGAGGTCCGGTTGCGGTCGCCGCCGTGCAGCGGCAACGGCGGCAGCACCGTCGCCCCGAGGTCGAGGAAGGAGGCGGGCGTGTTCGGGTCGCCTTCGCCGGTCGCGATCGCCTCGAACACTTTTTCCAGCTCGGCGCCGAGGAAGATCGAGATGATCGCCGGCGGCGCCTCGTTGGCCCCGAGGCGGTGGTCCTGGCCGATGTTGGCGACCGAGGCCCGCAGCAGGCCCTGGTGCTTGTTGACCGCCTGGATCACCGCCGTGCAGAAGAACAGGAAGTGAATGTTGTCCGCCGGCGTCTCGCCCGGGTTGAGGAGGTTGGCTCCGGTGTCGGTCCCCATCGACCAGTTGTTGTGCTTGCCGGAGCCGTTAACGCCGGCGAACGGCTTCTCGTGCAGGAGGCAGACGAGGCCGTAGCGGCGGGCGACGGACTCCAGCGTCTGCATCAGCAGCTGCTGGTGGTCAGAGCCGACGTTGGAGTTCTCGAAGATCGGCGCGATCTCGTACTGAGCCGGCGCCACCTCGTTGTGGCGGGTCTTGACCGGGATCCCGAGCTTGCGCATCTCCAGCTCCGACTCGAGCATGAAGGCCAGCACCCGCTCGGGGATCGAGCCGAAGTAGTGGTCGTCGAGCTCGTGGCCCTTCGGCGGCTTGGCGCCGAACAGGGTGCGGCCGGTGGCGATCAGGTCGGGCCGCTCGAAGAAGTACTGCTCGTCGATCAGGAAGTACTCCTGCTCGGGCCCGACGGTGGTGAAGACGCGCTGGCTCTGCTCGTCGCCGAGCAGGCGCAGCGCCTTGATCGCCGAGCGCGAGAGCGCGTCCATCGAGCGCAGCAGCGGGATCTTCGCGTCGAGCGCCTCGCCGGTCCAGGAGGCAAGGCGGTCGGGATGCAGAGCAGCGCCCCGTTCGGGTTCTCGAGGATGAAGGCGGGGCTGGTCGGGTCCCAGGCGGTGTAGCCGCGGGCCTCGAAGGTGGCGCGGACGCCGCCGGTCGGGAACGAGGAGGCGTCGGGCTCGCCCTGGATCAGCTCCTTGCCGGAGAAGCCGGCCAGCGACTCACCCTCGCCGGCGGGCTCGAAGAAGGAGTCGTGCTTCTCCGCGGTCGAGCCGGTCAGCGGCTGGAACATGTGGGTGTAGTGGGTGGCGCCGTTCTCCAGCGCCCACTCCTTCATCGCCTCGGCGACGGCGTCGGCCAGGCTGGGGTCGAGCGCCTCGCCGCCCTCGAGCGTCGTCTGCAGCTTCTCGAAGACGTCCTGGGGCAGCCTTTCGCGCTGCACCGCGACGGAGAAGACGTTCTGCCCGAAGGGGTTGTTCTCCGGGAGGGTCAGGTCCTGCGCGCCGAGAGCCCCTCCGTTGGAGCTCCACTGGGCCGCGGTCACGTTTTGCTGGCGAATGCGAGTCATGGTTCGGGTTCTCCCCCACTTATGCGCGCGCTGGGTCTCCCGGCGCGATTGGTTGAAAGTCTTGATCCCTCGAAAAGAGCACCACAGAGCCTAGTAGCGGTGCGCCAGTCGCGCTTTTGTACCGCCGTATAAAGCTGGGATGGAGGGGGTTATCCCTGGTGGAGAATCCGCCGCAGCACGTGCATCGTCCCGCAGGTCTCGAAGCCGAGCTTCTCGTACATCAACCGCGGCCAGTCGTTGGCGTCGGCGCCGAGGAAGGTGACCCGGTGCCCGGCATCCTGGGAGGCCGCGATCGCGGCGAGGATCGCCGCCTGGGCGAGGCCGCGCCCGCGGGCGGCCGGGAGCGTGCCCACCTCCTCTACCTGGCCGATGCCGTCGGCGGAGAACAGGCAGCAGGCGGAGGCGGGATCCTGCGCGGGGGCGAGGAACCAGCGGCCCGCGGCGACGGCGCTGAAGCGATGGTCCATCTCCAGCAGCTGCTCGGTCGTCCGCTCGGGTTCGGTGGCTTCGGCGGACAGCCCGCTGCGGATCAACTCGCGGCGGAGGTCTTCGCACTCGGTCAGGCGGGCCTCGCGCACCTCGCTTTGCGCTCGGCGCCCGCTCTCACCGCGCCAAACCATGTAGATCGTGGTCTCGGCCTCCCAGCCCGGGACGTCCTCGATCTCCTTCGCGAGCCGGGCGCCGTCGGCTTCGCCCCGGATCGCCACCGTCCGGTGCTGGAAGTCAGTCAGGGCCACTTCGGCGGCCGCGATCACTTCGGCCACCGTCATTCCCTCGCGCTCGATCAGCATCCAGTTGAGGTCCCAGACCAGGGGGAGGCTGGGGCAGAGGAAGGCGCGCCCC
>JALYWY010000261.1 GCA_030852475.1 Actinomycetota bacterium
CGAGCCCGCAGGGCGGCGTCCGCAAGGGCGAGGTCGTGCAGGCGGTCGTCGTCCGCACCCGCAAGCCGCTCAGCCGCCCCGACGGCACCTACATCTCCTTCGACGAGAACGCCGCCGTGCTGATCGACCCGGCCAGCAACAACCCGCGCGGCACCCGCATCTTCGGGCCGGTGGCGCGCGAACTGCGGGATCGCAACTTCATGAAAATCATCTCGCTGGCTCCGGAGGTGCTCTGATGGCCAAGTCGATGCGCATCCGCACCGACGACCAGGTGGTCATCGTCGGAGGCAAGGACGCCGGCAAGACCGGTCGTGTCGTCCGCACCGATCCGAAGCGCCGCCGCGTCTACGTCGAGAACCTGAACATCGTCAAGCGCCACGAACGGCCGCGCTCGCAGGCTGACCTGAAAAGCCCGACGGCCGGGGGGATCGTCGAGAAGGAGGGCCCGATCGACGTCTCCAACGTGATGCTGCTCGACCCCAAAGACAACAAACCGACCCGCGTCGGCGTCCGCATCGACGAAGGCGGCAAGCGCGTTCGCTACTCGAAGCGGACGGGGAACGAGATCGGCTGATGGAGGCGACCATGGCACCCACTTCCCAGGCAGCTCCGCCGCCGCGCCTGCGCGAGCGCTACGAGCAGGAGGTCCTGCCGGCGCTGACGGACAGATTCGGCTACTCGACGCCGATGGAGGCCCCGCGCCTGGAGAAGATCACGCTGAACATGGGTCTCGGCACCGAGAAACAGGACAAACGTTCCTTCGAAGCTGCCCAGGAACAGCTGGCGACGATCGCCGGCCAATACCCGAACGTGCGCCGCGCCCGCAAGTCGGTCGCTTCCTTCAAGCTGCGCGAGGGGATGCCGGTCGGCGTCTCGGTGACGCTGCGGCGGGCACGGATGTGGGAGTTCCTCGATCGCCTGGTCTCGATCGCGGTGCCGCGGATCCGCGACTTCCGCGGGCTCAACCCCCGCTCATTCGACGGTCGCGGCAACTACTCGATGGGCGTCAAAGAGCAGCTGATCTTCCCCGAAATCGACTACGACTCGATCGATGTCGTGCGGGGTCTTGACGTGACGATCACGACTTCCGCTAAAACTGATCTCGAGGCTTTTGAGCTTCTGCTCGGGTTGGGGATGCCGTTCGCCCAGGAGGGCCGTCCCGGACAGGCCGAGCGCGAAGCGAAAGAAAAAGAAGCCGAAGAGGAGCAGCGCAAAGAGGAGGCCCGTCAAAAGGCCGAAGTCGAACAGGCGGCCCTCGAGCAGCTGAAAGAGGAGAACCCCGAGGCCTACGCCAAGCCGGAAGGCGAGGACGAGGGCGCCGCCGAGAGCGGAGACGAAGAGGCCGGAGAGACGGCCGAGGAGAATTCGGACAATGGCTAAGACTTCAATGAAGGTCAAGCAGAGCCGCAAGCAGAAGTTCAAGAGCCGCGAGTACAACCGCTGCCGCCGCTGCGGTCGCCCGCGGGCGTACTTCCGCAAATTCGGCCTCTGCCGGATCTGCCTGCGCTCTGCCGCGCACGAGGGCTACATCCCCGGCATGACCAAGTCGAGCTGGTAGGACGAGAAGCATGCAGACCGACCCGATCGCCGATTACCTGACCCGGATCCGCAACGCGATCCGCGCGGGCCACGACGAGGTGGAGATCCCCTTCAACGGCTTGAAGCTGGAGATGTCCCGCATCCTCAAGGAGCAGGGCTACATCAAGGACTTCAGTCGCAAGCCGGCTGCCGTCGGCGAGCTGATCAACGTCGAGCTCAAGTACACCGAGGACCGCGAGCCGGTGATCCTCGGGATCGAACGGGTTTCGCGTCCGGGCCGCCGCCGCTACGTCAACCACAACAACGTCCCCCGCGTGCACGGTGGGACCGGCACCGCCATCGTCAGCACCTCCGCTGGGGTGATGACCGGTCACGAAGCCCGCACGAAGGGTGTCGGCGGCGAGGTCGTCGCCTACGTCTGGTGAGCAGATGAGCCGAATCGGAAGAAAGCCCGTCCCCATCCCCGACGCCGTGACGGTGGAGCTCGCCCCTGGCAACATCGCCGTCAAAGGCCCGAAAGGGGAGCTGCGCCAGGACCTCTCGCCCGACATGGCGATCGAGCAGTCCGATGGCGTGGTGACGATCACCCGTCCCACCGATCGCGGCGAGCACCGGGCCCTGCACGGGCTGACGCGCAGCCTGATCGCGAACATGGTCGAGGGGGTCACCGAGGGCTTCGAGAAGCGGCTCGAGATCCAGGGCGTCGGCTACCGCGCCGCCCTGAAAGGGAAAAAACTGGAGCTCGCGCTCGGCTACTCGCATCCGGTCGCCGTCGAGGCACCGGAGGGGATCGAGTTCGAAGTGCCGCAGCCGACCGAAGTCGTGATCAAGGGCATCGACAAGCAGCTCGTCGGCCAGGTCGCCGCGGACATCCGCAAGCGTCGGCCGCCGGAGCCCTACAAGGGCAAGGGCATCCGCTACAAGGACGAGCAGGTTCTGCGGAAGGTGGGCAAGCGCGCATGACCGTCCTCACCAAGCGCCAGCGCCGGCTCAAACGGCGCCGCCGGGTCCGTGCCCGCGTCAGGGGCACCGCCGAGCGGCCGCGGCTCTCGGTCTACCGGTCGAACAAGGGCGTCTTCGCCCAGCTCATCGACGACACCAAAGGCCACACCGTGGCCGCCGTCAACTGGATCGAGCCCGAGCTGCGTGAGCTCACGGCTTCCGAGCAGGCGAAGAAAGCCGGCGAACTGCTGGCCGAGCGGGCGAAGGGCGCCGGCGTCGAGACCTGCGTCTTCGACCGCGGTGGCTACCAGTACCACGGCCGCGTCAAGGCCCTGGCCGAAGGTGCTCGAGAGGGGGGTCTGGCGTTCTAGGAACCGTAGTTCCGCTACGGTGAGCCGCTGCTTATGAAGGGCATGGAAGCGAAAAACGTGGAAACGGTCAGCCCCCGCGGGCTGGACCTGCAGGAGCGCGTGATCGAGATCAACCGCGTCGCCAAGGTGGTCAAGGGCGGCCGTCGCTTCTCCTTCACCGCGCTCGTCGCCGTCGGCGACGAGGAGGGCGTGGTCGGGATCGGCTACGGCAAGGCCCGCGAGGTCCCGCTGGCGATCCAGAAGGGCGTCGAGGACGCCCGCAAGAACTTGATCCGGGTGCCCAAATACGGGAACACCATCACCCACCGCATCATCGGCCGCTTCGGCGCCGGCCACGTCGTCCTTCGCCCGGCCAGCCCGGGTACCGGCGTGATCGCCGGTGGCGGCGTCCGCGCCGTGCTCGAGCTCGGTGGGGTGCGCGACGTGCTGACCAAGAGCATCGGGACGCAGAACCCGATCAACCTCGTCAAGGCGACGATGGACGGCCTCGTTCGTCTGCGTAGGCCTGAGGAGGTTGCCGAGTTGCGCGGGCTGACTGTTACCCAGGTTCTGGGGATGGACGGCAACGGGGCCGCTGGGGCCGCGGGTCCTGTCTCCGATACGACCTCGTCGCCGACCGGCGACGATCCCGCATCGTCGCCACCCGCGGCAGAGGCGGAGCAGGCTGACGCTCAAGTAGCGGAGCCGGTCGCTGGGGATGAGAAAGCTGAAGAGGCTGCTGCTGAGGGTGCTGAGGCTGAGAAGCAGGAGAGCGGGTCATGAGCAAGGTCAAGATTCGCGAGACTCGCTCCGAGGCTAAGACC
>JALYWY010000275.1 GCA_030852475.1 Actinomycetota bacterium
TTGCTGGACCGCGGCTGGCGGATCGTCGGCAGCGACCTGTCAGCGGGAATGCTTGCGGAGGCCAGGGAGAAATTCGGTCCCGAGATCGAGCTCCTCAACCTCGACGCCCGGGAGCTCCCGCCGATCCGCCCGGCTCCGGACCGGCCGGGCGAAGAAGCGTTCGAGCTGGTCCTGCTCCTCAACGACGTCGTCAACTACTTGACGGAGGACGGCGACCTGGAGAAGGCTTTCGCCGGCGTCCGGCGGAACCTCGACCGGGACCAGGGTCTGATCGTGTTCGACGTCAACTCGATCGAGCTGTACCGGGCCTCCTTCGACGTGGGCGTCGCCGAGGAGATGAGCGAAGGGGGCGTGGAATGGCGGGGCCTGAGCAAGGAGATCGAGCCGGGCGGGGTGTTCGATGCCGAACTCTCCGGCGCCGGCGTCGAGCCGCACATACACCGACAGCGCCACTGGACGATCGAGCAGGTCGAAGCAGCGCTGGCGGCTTCCGACCTCCGCTGCGTCGCCCTCCTCGGCCTGGAAGAGAAGGACGGCCAGATCCTCCTATCCCAGCCCGCAGACGAAGCCCGCCACTACAAGATGATCTTCATCGCCGAGCATCAGGCTTAGGAGATCACCGAGGCACGGCCGGTGACTCGAAGGCCAGCGCTCCGAACGTCGCCGTAATCGGCGTTTTGTCTTGCTCACCGGGTTCATGCCGGCGGGCAATTGCCGCCGCCTTGATGCCTTGAACTCGCTCCAGCGTTTCGGCCTGAAGGTCGCGCAGTTCTTTCCAACCCTGCTCGTCCAACTCCAGGGCAACCCAGCTCAGATGGCGATCAGGCCGCCTGTCGAACGTGCCTTGGTAGATCGCGCCGTCGGCCCGGGCGATCAGCATCTGCAAAGTCGACCGCGAGATCTGCCGCCGCTCCTCCAGGCTCAGATCCTCGAAGTCCTTGTCGGTATGCAGCGCCAACATTTTGCTGCGGTAGACGTGCTCGCTCGTACCGCGCCTCGGGATGGTCTCGGCCAAGACGATGCAGTCGGCTTTCAGAAGCTCCTTGAAGTGGTAGGCGACGTGGGAGAGGGCGTTTTTCTCATCGGTCTCGAAGTCGAAGCCGGGCGGCAGAAGACCGCGGCGCAGGAACTGGATGGGGCTCATGTCCTCCTCGCAGAGGGCTTCCAGAATGCGGACGCGGATGGGGTGTTTCAGGGCGCGGCAAACCGACTGGTCTGCCGGCGTCCGCTTGTCCGCGCGGCTCTTGCCGGCCCTCTGTGATCCCTCGTTCATACAGGCCCTCCTGAGCACTTCAATCGTTTAGATCGCGTGAACCTATCCGATTGTGAGGTTGAGTTAAACGCTATTTGCGGCCCGGGTCTTTGTTACTGGAGCCATTTCTATTAGTAGAGCTAGTTCCATTGAAGCCGGGTTCCCCGAAGCCATGGGAAAGGGGGTGAACTCGGATGAAGATCAACGGCTCCGTGCCGGTCCACCCGGCCACGTCCATCAACAAGGGGGGCTGATGCCCCTAGGTGGCCCTGGTCTTACAGAGCGAAAGGGCCGGGGTCACCGCATCCGAGCGATCGCGAGCCCGCTGAGCGTCGCCGCCTGCGCGGCGCAGACCAGCGTCCCCGGTCCCCAGCCCGCCCGGAAGCCGGCGAGCAGAAGGCCGGCATAGAAGGAGGCGGATCCCAGGCGCCGCTCGTCGCCGGCGCTCCGGTACTGGGCTGCCCCTCTCCCGTAGCGGTACTGCTGGCGCAGGAAGTCGCTGGCGCTGAGGCCGGATTGGTGGACGACCACCGCCTGCGGCACGAACAGCGGCGCTGCCCCCAGCCGCGCCGCCCGCTCGGCCCAGTCGCGGTCCTCCCCGGCGGCGGCGGGGAAGGACTCGTCGAAGGGAAGCTGCTCCATCAGGTCGCGGGAGCAGGCGAGGTTGGCGGTGGCGGCGAAGCCGGGGGACGCCGTGCCGGGCTTGGCCGCCTGCCGCTGGAGGTGGCCGACGATCGCCTCCCAGGCGTGGTCGGCCGCCGTCGCCCCTGCTCCCACGTGGGTCGGGCCGGCGGTTGCCCGGGCGTCGCCGGCGAGGATCGGGGCCGCCAGGTCTTCCGCCCAGCCGGGAAACGGGGCGCAGTCGTCGTCGGTGAAGCAGACGATCCGGCCCTTGGCGCGGCGGGCTCCCTCGTTGCGGGCCCAGGCGGGGCCGCGGCCCTCTCGGTCCTCGACGACGACGATCTCGACTGGAGTCGTTTGGCTCTCCAGCGCTTCGAGGCAGCGCCGCAGCAGCTCGGGGCGGTCGCGGGTCGGCACCACGACCGAGATCTGAGGGTGCCCCTCCCCCATCAGCCTTCGATCGCGTCGAAGACGGCCGCGCGGGGGTCGTCGGAGTCGCCTTCGTCGATCGCGGCAACCACGGCGCCGATCGCCTCCCGGCCGTCGAACTCGCCCAGCTGGGCGATCTCGGCCGCGTTGAGGATCGGCTGCGACTGTTTCCGCGTCTCGCGGTCCGGCTCACCCACATAGGCCACAGCGGTCGAATCCTCGGTGGCCCGCCTCGCATTGCTGCCCACTTTTGCCAGCGTTCCCCCGCCCGCGGAGCCGGCGTCGAGGCAGACCACCCGCAGCGTGTGATCGTCGACCGTCCTCGCACCTCGGGCCTCCGCCCGCGCTTCGTCGCAGAGACGCTGGCCCGGGGCGCTGACGTATACGGTCAGCACCGCCCCCTCCTCGGCGCCCTCTTCGCCGCAGCCGCCCGCGATCACCGCCAGGGCCGCCGCCGAGAGCAGGGCCGCCCGACCCCACCTAGCCAAAGAAGACCTCGGCCTCCTCGTAGAGCTCCCGCGACACCGTCTTCAGCTCGGCGGTCGCTTCGGACAGGGAGACGAGCTGGATCTCGGTCCCGCGCAGGGCCGCCATCGTCCCCCACCGGCCATCGTGAGCAGCGTCGATCGCGTGCAGGCCGAAGCGGGTCGCCAGCACCCGGTCGAAGGCGGTCGGGGTGCCGCCGCGCTGGACGTGGCCGAGGACGGTCGCCCGCGCCTCTTTGCCGGTGCGGCGCTCGATCTCGCCCTCCAGCCAGTGCCCGATCCCGCCGAGGCGGACGTGGCCGAAATCGTCGGTGGGGGCTTCGTCCTGCTCGGGCATCCCTCCCACCGGCTCCGCGCCCTCGGCGACGACGACGATCGGCGCGAACCGGCTGGCGAACCGCCGCCCGACCAGCTCGCAGACCTTCTCCACGTCGAACTGCTGCTCGGGGATGAGGATCACGTTGGCGCCGCCGGCGAGCCCGGCGTGGAAGGCGATCCAGCCCGCGTGCCGGCCCATCACCTCGACGATCAGCACCCGGTGGTGGCTGTCGGCGGTGGTGTGGAGACGGTCGATCGCCTCCATCGCGATGTTGACCGCGGTGTCGAAGCCGAAGGTGTAG
>JALYWY010000278.1 GCA_030852475.1 Actinomycetota bacterium
TTGGTCGTCGGCTGCAGGAGGAAGTAGCCGAGGGCGACCTGCGCCGGCACCGTCTCGGGGTGCGGGTGGCGCGCCATCTCCTCCGCCAGCTCCGGGTTCTCCGCCAGCTCCTGCTCCAGCCACTCGACCAGGTCGTCGATCAGCAGCGCCCCTTTCTTGCTGGAGCTGATCGATTCCTTGTCGCGCGCGACCATGCCGTGGAAGATGTCGTAGGTGGGCGGCCCGCCCCCGCGGGCGCTGCCGTTGCCGTTGCCGTTCTGCAGCCCCATCTCGTCGATCAGCTTGCGGCGGCAGGTGACGTGGGCGACCCACTCGTTGCCGCAGACCTGCATCGAGATCACGTCGTCGAGTTCGTCGGCGGCGGCCCAGTAGGCGAGCGCCCGCATGTGCTGGGTCGGCAAGCCGTCGGAGCGGACGAGCGGCATCTCTTCCAGCTCCTCGCGTTCGGTCTCGTACATGACCATGTCGTCGCCCCAGCGTTTGGTCAGGGTGCCGTCGGCGAGCCCCTGGTTCATGAACTCGGCGACCTCGGGGAGGTAATCGGACTCGAAGATCACCTTGTCGAAGGTGATGCCGAGGCGGGAGAGGGTCTTGCGCTGTCCGGAGATCACCCAGGAGCGCGTCTTCGACCACAGTTCGAGCGCCTTCTGATCGCCGGCGAGGACCCGCATCATCATCTCGTCGGCTTTGTCGTTGTAGCTCGTCGACTCGCGCGCGACGGAGTCCTCGGCGCCGTCGTCGCCGAAGCCGCCGTTGCGGCTGGCGGTGACGTAGTCGGCGTAGCAGAAGCCGACGAAGTGATCGCTCTTCTCGTCGGCGTCGGGACCGGCGTCCTCGCCGGCGCGGGTGGCGACGCCGGCCATCGCCTCGCCCATGCTGCGGCCGACGTCGCAGATCAGGCTGCGGTTCTCGACCCTCGCCCCCGCCTGCTGCAGCGAGCCGGCGATCGCGTTGCCGACGGCGAGGTTGCGGAGGTGGCCGATGTGCAGCGCCTTGGTCGTGTTGGCGCCCCAGAAGTAGACCGCGTAGCGGTTGCCGGCGGCCATGTCGGCGAACTCACCGTCGCCGTTGGCGTCGGAGCGGATCGCCTCGCCCTGCGTTTCGATCCACTCGTCGGCGAGCTTGACGGTCGGCTGCTTCCCCTCGCGGGAGAGCGAGCCGACCCACGGCTCGGCCTCGATCCGGTCGAGCGCCGCCTTCGCCTCGGCGTTCTCGCGCCAGTCGGTCCCCTGCGGGAGGCGCGGGATCAGCATCAGGTCGAACTCCGGCTCGGGCCGGTACGGCGCCCGCGCCGCCCAGAGCGCCTTGCCGTCCTCGCCGGCTGCCGCCCTGTCGAAGCTGTTGAAGATGTTCTCGCCCATAGCTGTGATTCCGAACGTTTCGCCTTCGAATTGATTGTTCGAAATGCACCCGCCGGGGCTCGAACCCGGATCTTCGGCTTACAACGCCGACCCTTTAACCGATTAAGGCACGGGTGCTAGCTATGTTTCCCTGCCCCTGAGCTTCCCTGATTGCTCAAGCGCGGCGGCAGCATAACGAGATCTTTGACTCTCGTCAAATTTTTTGATCAATCCGCTGGAAACGGCGCAAAAAGCGGCGCGTCTCCTCCCGCTGCGGGGCGTCCAGGACGCGCGACGGCGTCCCTTGCTCGACGATCCGCCCCTCGTGGAGGAAGGCGACTTCGTCGGCCACTTCGCGGGCGAAGCTCATCTCGTGGGTGGCGATCAGCATCGTCATCCCCTCCTCCTTCAGGTCCCGCACCGCCTCCAGCACCTCCCCGACCAGCTCGGGGTCGAGCGCGCTGGTGACCTCGTCGAGCAGCAGGGCGCGAGGGCGGCCGGCGAAGGCGCGGGCGATCGCCACCCGCTGCTGCTGGCCGCCGGAGAGCCCGTCGGGACGGTCGTCCTCGCGGCCGGCGAGGCCGAAGCGGGCCAGCAGCGCCCTCCCCCGCTCCTCGGCCTCGGCGCGGGAGAAACCGTGGGCGCGCCTCTCGCCCAGCACCACGTTCTCCAGCGCCGTCAGGTGCGGAAAGAGGTTGTAGGCCTGGAAGACGAGGCCGAGGCGGCGGCGGACTGCGACGGGGTCGACGCTGGGGTCGGTGATCACCTCGCCGTCGAGGAAGACGTCGCCGTCGTCGATCTCCTCGAGCAGGTCGATGCAGCGCAGCAGCGTCGACTTGCCCGAGCCCGAGGCGCCGATCAGCGCGATCGCTTCGTGCTCGCGCACGGTGAGGTCGATCCCGCGCAGAACCGCGCGCTCGCCGAAGGACTTGGTCACCCCCTGGACCTCGAGAACCGGGGTCGCGGCGCTCATCGCACCGCCCCCTCCGGGCCGCCCATCCGCTCGACCAGGCGGGCCATCGGCACCGTCACCGCCAGGTAGAGCAGGGCGGCGGCGATCAGCGGCGTGTAGTTGAACGTCTGCCCCTGGATGATCTGGGCGACCCGGAACGCCTCCTGCGGGCCGATGATCGAGATCAGGGCGACGTCCTTCTGCAGGGCGACGAAGTCGTTCAGCAGCGGCGGCGCCACCCGCCGCACCGCCTGCGGAAGGATCACGTGACGCATCGCCTGTCCCTCGGTGAGGCCGACCGCCAGCGCGGCGTCGCGTTGGCCGCGGTGAACCGAGCCGATCCCGGCGCGGAAGACCTCGGTCACGTAGGCGCTGTAGGAGAGGGTCAGGGCGATCCCGCCGAGGACGACGGGGTCGGTCGGCAGCCCGGTCAGCTGCAGCGCCGGGATCCCGAACCCGACCAGGTAGACGAGCAGGATCGTCGGGATGCCGCGGAAGACGTCGACGTAGACGGCGGTCAGCAGCCGCAGCGGGAAGAACGCCGGCGCCCGGCTGGTGCGCAGCAGCGCCAGCGCCAACCCAACCACCAGCACCGCCGCCTCGACGATCACGAACAGCTTCACGTCGAGCCAGAAGGCATCGAGAACTTCCGGGAAGGAGCTTTCGAAGACCCCCCGGTTGAAGAAGAGCTCGCGAACTTCCGGCCAGCCGGGGCCCGGCGCTGTTCCCGCTGCGGTTGCTCACCTCCGTCTACGTCGACGTCTTCCGCGGCATCCCGACGATCCTGCTCG
>JALYWY010000290.1 GCA_030852475.1 Actinomycetota bacterium
ACCGCGACCCGATCGACGTCGCCACCGAGGTGCGGAAGAAGATCGCCGCCGAACGCAGCGCCGCGGTGCGCGCCGCGGCCAGCCGCCCGGCGCCGCCAGAGCGCCTGCGCCACTCCTTCCACGAGGCGCGCTGCGCCCTCGAGGCGACCGCCTTCGACAACGGCTCCGCTCCGGAGGTCGCCTCCTGGCGCGACCTCGGCGCCTTCACCCTGCTGCTCTCGATCCAGGACGACGAAGCGCTCAACCTCTACTGCGACAGCGTCCTCGGGCCGATCGAGGAGGGGGACGAGGAGTACGGCGGCGAGCTGCTGCGCTCGCTGGAGGCCTTCATCGAGCAGAACGGGCAGTGGGAGCGGGCGGCGCGCCAGGTCTACTGCCACCGCCACACGCTGCGCTACCGGATGCGGAAGGTCGAAGAGCTGACCGGTCGCGACCTCTCGCGCGCCCACGACCGGATCGAGTTCTGGCTGGCCCTGCGGGCGAGGGAGCTGGTGGCATGAAAATCGGCGTCCCGACCGAGATCAAGCCCGACGAGTACCGGGTCGCGGTCACGCCCGCCGGGGTGCGCGAACTGGCCGAGCACGGGCACCGGGTGCTGGTCCAGGCCGGGGCCGGCGAGGGCAGCGCGATCACCGACGCCGACTACGAAGCGCAGGGGGCGACCATCGTCCCCGACGCGGCCGGGGTCTTCGAAGCGGCGGAGATGATCCTCCACGTCAAGGAGCTGCAGCCGAGCGAGATCGAGATGCTGCAGCCGGGTCAGCTCCTCTTCACCTACCTGCACCTGGCGCCCGATCCCGAGCAGACGCGGGGGCTGTGCGGCGCCGGCGTCACCGCGATCGCCTACGAGACGGTCGAGGACGCGCGCGGGAGGCTGCCGCTGCTGGCGCCGATGAGCGAGGTGGCGGGGAAGATCGCGACCCAGGCGGGCGCGTTCATGCTGGAGAAGCCGTTGGGCGGCAGGGGGATCTTGCTGGGAGGGGTACCGGGAGTCGCCGCCGCCAACGTGATGGTGATCGGCGGCGGCGTGGTGGGGATGAACGCCGCCTTCATCGCGATCGGGATGGAAGCCGACGTCTTCGTCTACGACAACTCGATCGACCGCCTGCGCGAGCTCGAAATCGACTTCGGCGGGCGCTGCTCGACCGTTTACTCGACGACGCTGGCGATCGAGGAGATGCTGCCGCGCGCCGACCTCGTGATCGGCGCCGTTCTCGTCCACGGGGCCCGCGCCCCTTATGTAGTGCGGCGGGAGCAGCTGGCGCTGATGAAGCCGGGGGCGGTGCTGGTCGACGTCGCGATCGACCAGGGCGGCTGCTTCGAGACCTCGCGCCCGACCACCCATCGCGAGCCGACCTTCGAAGTCGACGGGATCACCCACTACTGCGTCACCAACATGCCCGGCGCTGTCCCGATCACCTCGACCCACGCCCTCACCAACGCGACCCTGCCCTACGCGATCGCCCTCGCCGACCACGGCGTCGCCGGGGCGATCCGCCGCGACCCGGGGCTGCGGCTCGGGGTCAACGTCGCCGGCGGCAAGGTCACGCACCCGGCGGTCGCCGAAGGGGTAGGGATGGACTACGTGCCGGTTGAGCAGGCACTGGGCTTGGAAGAAATCACTGAAACGAGCATCCACGGGGGGAGCTGAATGAGCGCTTACGCAGTTGTCAACCCAGCCACCGGCGAGACGATCAAGGAGTACCCGGAGATCAGCGACGACGAGCTCCGCGGCGCGATCGCCCGCGCCGATCAGGCCTCGCGGAGCTGGCCGCGGGCGGCCAGCGTCGCCGACCGCGCCGCGCTGGTCCGCAAGGTGGGCGAGCTGCACTCCGAGCGCCGCCAGCAGCTGGCCGAGATCATCGTCCGCGAGATGGGCAAGCCGATCGAGCAGGCGCTGGGCGAGGTCGACTTCGCCGCCGAAATCTACGCCTTCTACGCCGACAACGCCGAGGATCTGATGGCCGACGAGCCGATCGAGTTGGCCGGCGGCGAGGGCACCGCGCTGATCCGTCGCAGCCCCTTCGGCGTCCTGCTCGGGATCATGCCGTGGAACTTCCCCTACTACCAGGTGGCCCGCTTCGCCGGGCCGAACCTGGTGATCGGCAACACGATCCTGCTCAAGCACGCGCCGCAGTGCCCCGAATCGGCCGAGGCGATGCAGCAGATGTTCGACGACGCGGGCTTCCCCGAGGGAACCTACGAGAACGTCTACGCGACCAACGAGCAGATCGAGTGGGTGATCGCCGACCCGCGCGTGCGGGGGGTTTCGGTTACCGGCTCCGAGCGCGCCGGCGCCGCGGTCGCCGAGGTTGCCGGGCGCCACCTGAAGAAGGTCGTGCTCGAGCTTGGCGGCTCGGACCCCTTCATCCTGCTCGGCACCGACGACCTGGACGACGCCGCGCAGAAGGCCGCCGAAGCGCGGCTCGACAACACCGGCCAGTCCTGCAACGCGGCCAAGCGCTTCATCGTCGCCGACGACCTCTACGACGACTTCGTCGAGAAGCTGCGCGAGAAGATGACCGCGGCGCGGCCGGGCGACCCGACCGCGGAGGGCACCGAAATCGGCCCGCTCTCCTCGCAGACCGCGGCGGATCGGCTCGAGGAGCAGGTCAAGCGGGCGATCGAGAACGGCGCCGAGGTGGTCGTCGGCGGCAAACGCGACGGCAACTACTTCGAACCGACGATCCTCGCCGGGATCAAGCCCGGCGACGAGGCCTCGCAGGAAGAGTTCTTCGGGCCGGTGGCGCAGGTCTACAGGGTCAGCTCCGAGGACGAGGCGGTCGAGCTTGCCAACCAGACCCCGTTCGGGCTCGGCTCCTATGTGATGACCACCGACAAGGAGCAGGGCGAGCGGGTCGCCGACAAGCTCGAAGCCGGAATGGTCTACGTGAACCTGGTTCTGGCCGACAGCCCGGAGCTTCCGTTCGGCGGCTTCAAGCGCTCCGGTTTCGGCCGCGAGTTGGGCCGCTATGGTGCCGATGAGTTCGTCAACAAGAAGCTGATCCGGAGGGCCTGAAATGATTCAGCCTTAGTGAACCGAAGCTTCAGGGGGGTCATTCTTTTTGCGTTGCTGCTGGCGCTCGCCGTCTTCGCGGCAATCGCCGGCGCAGCGGCCCCCGACGACGAAGGCGACGACGTGCCGCGCTGCCACGGGCGGCAGGCGGAGATCGTCGGCACCGACGGCGACGACACGCTGCGAGGGACCCCGGAGCGCGACGTGATCTGGGGCGGCGAGGGCGACGACGTGATCTTCAGCAGTCTCGGCAACGACCTGATCTGCGGCGGCCCGGGGACCGACCGGATGCAGGGGGGCCGGGGGAACGACGAAGTCTACGGCGACGCCGGGGACCACGATCAGGTCAGCGGCAACCTCGGCGACGACAAGGTCGTCGGCGGTCCCGGCAAACAGGACGAGGTCGCCGGCGACCTCGGCATCGACATCGTCAATGGCGGCCCCGGCGCCGAAGACCACGTCCACGGCGACTACGGCTACGACCGCATGTCCGGTGGGGCGGGGCCCGGCGACATCGCCTCCTTCGCAACGGCGCGCGCCGGCGGCAAGGGCAGCGGGGTCTGGGTCTCGCTGAAGAAACACAAGGCCTTCGGCGACGGCCACGACAAGCTCTTCGCCTTCGAGAGCATCGAAGGCTCGGCTTTTCGCGACACCCTGATCGGGAGCCCGCAGGCGAACGTGATCGACGGCGGCGCGGGCGACGACCACCTAATCGGTGGCGGCGGGCTCGACACCCTCGACGGCGGCCAGGGCAGCGACGGCTGTGAGGGCGCCAAAGGGCGGACCATCTCCTGCGGCAAAGAAGCGCCGCCGAAAGCAACCGCCTACGTCGAACTTAACCCGACGCCAGGAGGCGGGGCAGGGGTGCAGATCATCGGCGGCGGCGGCCGCGACCACTTCGTCGTCGCCTTCGAC
>JALYWY010000297.1 GCA_030852475.1 Actinomycetota bacterium
CCTCTGTCCGTGACCGAGCTGCAGCTCAGCCGCCGCAACCGCGAACGGCTCGTCGACGTCGGGATCGTCGTCTTCGTGATCTGGTTCTCGCTGGCCCAGTTCGGCAGCCAGGGGTTCGGCGAGTACAAAGGCGTCGCGACCGAGCCGGACGGGCTCGGCTTCTTCCTGATCCTGGCGACCTGCCTGCCGCTGGCGTGGCGGCGCGACCACCCCTGGGGGGTCATGGCGATGACCGCCGCCGGCAGCATCGCCCTGGTCGCGCTCGGCTACGCGGTCCACGTACCAGCGGCCTTGGTCGCCGCCCTCTATACCTTCGCCGCCCGGCCCGATCGCGGCGGCGTCTGGCCGCCGATCGTCTTCACCGCTGCCGCCTTCGCGGCGATGGCCGTGGTCGAGGCGGAGACCCTCGAGCTCGACCTCGAGGACTACGTCTTCCCGATCGTCCTCTTCGTCGGCGCCTGGCTGCTCGGCGAACGGCGGCGGACAGCCGCGTTGAGGGCCGCCGAGGCGCGCGAGCGGCGCCAGCGCGAAGAGCGGCTCTCGGTCGCCGAGGAGCGGACCCGGATCGCCCGCGAGCTGCACGACTCCGCCGGCCACGCGATCAACACGATCCTCGTCCAGGCGGGCGCCGCGCGGGTGCTGCGCGAGAAGGACCCGGAGCGCTCGCTGGCGGCGATCGAGGCGATCGAGCTGCTCGCCCGCGAGACGATCGACGACATCGACCGCATCGTCGGCTCGCTGCGCGAGGAGGGACCGGCCGAGCTGCAGCCGCTGCCGGGGCTGGAGCGCATCCCCGAGCTCGTCGAGCACCAGCGCGCGGCCGGGTTCGGGGTCGAGCTGCGCGAGGAGGCGGAGGGCGACCGGCCGCCGCCTGCGGTCGGCCGCGCCGCTTTCCGCATCGTCCAGGAGGCGCTCACCAACGCCGCCCGCCACGGCAGTGGCCCGGCCGAGCTGACGATCGGCCGCCATCCGGACCGCCTCGAGCTGACGGTGCTCAACCCGGTCACCGCCGAGGCGACGACCCGCCCCGGGGGCGGCCTCGGGATCGTCGGCATGCGCGAGCGGGCGCAGCTGCTCGGCGGAACGCTCGAGGCCGGCCGCGAGGACGGGCGCTTCCGCGTCCGCGCGGTGCTCCCCTACGATCGGAGCCGCGAGTGAGCGTCAAGGTGATGGTCGTCGACGACGACGAGCTGATGCGGGCCGGCCTCCGCGCCGTCCTCTCCAGCGATGACGAGATCGAGGTCGTGGAGGACGCCGGCGACGGCCACCAGGCGGTGCGCCGCGCCAGGCGCTCCCGCCCCGACGTGGTCCTGATGGACATCCGCATGCCCGAGCTCGACGGCATCGCCGCGACCGAGCAGTTGCTCGCCGCGGCGCCGGAGGCGAAGGTCGTGATCCTCACCACCTTCGAGGAGGACGAGTACATCCACGGCGCCCTCCGCGCCGGCGCCAGCGGCTTCCTGCTCAAGCGCACCTCGCCCGAGGAGCTGACCGCCGCCGTCCACCGCGTCGCCGCCGGCGAGGCGCTGCTCTCGCCCTCGGTGACCCGGCGGGTGATCGACCAGATGGTCTCCCGCCCCCTGCCCCGCGCCGGCGACGACCCCCGCCTGGCGGAGCTGACCCCGCGCGAGCGCGAAGTGCTCGAGCTGATCGCCCGCGGCCTCTCCAACCGCGAGATCGCCGACCAGCTGGTGGTCGAGGAGACGACCGTGAAGACCCACGTCAAGCGCGTCCTCACCAAGCTCGGCGTCCGCGACCGCGTCCACGCGGTGATCCTGGCCTACGAAGCCGGCGTGGTCGCTCCTTGAGCCCGGCGCTCCGCGACTAGAGCGAGCTCGCGAGCCGCTCCAGGCCCGGCCAGGCGAGCGTCATGAGGGAGTCGACCACCTTGCTGCGCGGCAGCTCGGAGCCGAGCGACCACCAGCTGGCGACACCTGCCATCCCCGCCATCAGGAACTCGGCGGCGATCTGGATCGGCTCGTCGTCGGCGGTGAGGCCGGCGGCGCGGGCGGCGGGATGCCTGCGCAGGCGCTCGGCGACCGCGTCGCGGGCGAAGCCTCGCAGGCGCCCGTAGGTCGCGGCGATCTCGGGCTCGGGGGGCGGATCGCGAAACAGGGTCCGCCATGCGAAGGGTCGCTGTTCGGCGAACTCGAAGAGGGCGTCGAAGGCGGCCCGCAGGCTCTCCTCCGCCGGCAGCGAGTCGTCCAGGGCGTCCATGCGCTCGTAGACCGCGGTGGCCAGTTCGGTCGCCTGTCGCTCGAGGAGACTGACGAAGAGGTCGGTCTTGGAAGCGAAGTGTTCGTAGACGATCGGCTTCGAGATCCCCGCCTCGGCGGCGATCTCAGCCAGGGAGGTTGCGGCGTAGCCGCGCTCGGCGAAGCGCTCCTCGGCCGCGGCGAGGATCCTCTCCCGGCGCTCTGGCCGTGGGAGGCGCGCCTTGTACGGCAGCTTGCCCTGCTTGGCGGGGGAGCCCGAGGCCGGCAAGGATCAGGCGCTGGGGGAGCGGTGGTCGCGGTACAGGCGCAGCGCGAACTGGCCGGCCGGGTGCGCCCGAAGCTCCTCGATCGGGTCGGCCATCTTGCCCATCTCGGCCGCAGCCGGCAGCGCCACCGGATAGCCCTGATCCGGGAGGATCGCCGGCATCGCCATCGCCGCGAAGGCGATGTCCGCCGCGGTCAGGGATTCGCCGAAGAGATAGGGGCGCCCGTCCTCGAGCCGCGCGGCGACCTCGTCGAAGACCGCCGTCACCCGTTCCAGATTCTCGCTCAGCTGTCGCGGACGGACGCGCAGGCGGCGCTTGACCACCGGCCGCCCGAGACGGAGCAGAAAGGGCTGCCAGCGGCGCTGCCGGCCCTCGACGCCCTGCGCCCAGTAGCGGTCGGCCAGCGGCAGGTCGTCGATCAGGTGATTCCAGGCGAGACGGCGACTTTCCGGCCCCAGCTCGCGGACCTGGCGACGGACGAAGCGCCTGACTGGCTCGGCATCCGTCCCGCCGGGGAAGAGCGGGGGCCGGGTGGAGGGCTGTCTATCCGCCCATTCGGCGATCTCGGAGGATTCGGCGACGACTTCACCGTCGGCGACCAGGACCGGCGTCGTTCCCCCTCCTCCCACCCGGCGGGAGGCGATCACGTGCCAGACCAGGATCTGGGGTTCCTCGCGGTAAGGGATTCCGCGCCACTCCAGGCTCCAGCGGGCGAGCTCGTTGAAAGGGCTGATGGGAAGGGTGATCAGACGAGGTTCGGCAGACATCTGCCTCTAACCTACCAAATGGTAGGTTAAGGGGCCACGGGCTCCGCCTCGGCCGCCTCGGCTATCTCGACCGTGTCGGCGGCGGCGTTCTCGCGCCGCGAGAGGGCGAGGAAGGGGATCGCCAGGGCCGAGATCCCGGCGCCGATCAGGTAGGAGGGCGCGTAGCCCCAGGCGTCGGCGGCGCGGCCGAGGAGAGGCTGGGTCCAGACGCCTCCGGCGGAGGACATCATCGAGTCGAAGGAGAGGATCGTCGCCCGCTGGCGGGAGGGTATGAGGCCGTTGATGTAGGCCTGGCGGATCGGCATCGTCGCCGCGAACAGCAGGCCCCAGACGACGATCAGGCCGAGTACCGCCCAGAAGCTCTCGACCAGGCCGATCAGCCCCAGCGAGACGACGCTGAGCGCCGCCATCACGATCAGCGCCGAGGTGCGGCGGCGGAAGAGGCGGCGGATCCGCGGCGCGGCGATCCCGCCGGCGATCTGCGCTCCGGCGACGATCGCCGCCACCAGGCCGGCGATTTGGTAAGCGTCCGGGTCGCCGTAGAGCTCGAGCAGGTACGGCTGCAGGGCGTAGAAGGCGTAGATGCCGACGCCGCCGATGAACAGCGCCTCGACCATCAGCCACTTGACCGCCGGCACCCGCCAGCCGTACTCGATCGAGTTGGCGCTGATCCGGCGCATCTGCGCCAGCGGCCGGCCGCCGCGCTCGGGGGTGAAGCCGACGTCGCGCATCGCCCAGAAGGCGAAGGCGAACATCGCGATCAGGACCGCGCCGCGGAGCACGAACGGCGCCCCGAGGCTGGTCTGCTCGGCGATGAACCCTCCCGCCGCCGAGCCGCCCAGCATCGCCGCGCCGGTGACGATCTGGCCGCGCCCGAACACCGTCTCCAGCTCGCCTTCGTAGCCGGTCGCGGTGAGCGCGTCGACGAGCCATGCCTCGACCGCGCCGGAGAAGAAGGTGAAGCCGAGGCCGAGCAGGATCGAGACCGCCGCCCACTCCCAGAACGGCGCCCCGATCTCCCAGAGCAGGACGTAGAGGAGGGTCGACGCGGCCAGCGTCACGGTGCCGAGCAGGTAGGAGACGCGGCGGCCGATGGTGTCGGCGACGATCCCGGTCGGGACCTCGAACAGCACCATCCCGGCGGTGAAGAAGGCGTTGGCCGCGAACGCCTCGAGGTTCGAGAGCCCGGCGTCGAGCAGGAAGATCGTGTTGATCCCCCAGATCAGCGATGCCGCCAGCGTATTGCCGAGCATCAGCGTCAGGTAGACGCGCTGGACCGCGCGAGGGGTCGTCATCGACCCGGAGACTGTCAAACGCCCGGGCTCAGCCGGCGCAGAGCCGCTCGCGGGCGATCCAGTCGGAGCCGGCCGGCGCCTGGCGCGGCTCGGGCGGGGCGCCGGCGCACTCTTTGGGGGATCGCCCACGGTCGGGGGCGGGAGCTCCCAGTGCGAGGGGCGTCACGAACAGCGGCGCGGGGTCGATCGGGGTGTTGTAGCGGCGCACCTCGAAGTGCAGGTGGGGACCGGTCGAGCGGCCGGTGGAGCCGACGTAGCCGATCCGCGTGCCGCCCTCGACCTGCTCGCCGACCCAGCTGGTGATCGAAGAGAGGTGGGCGTACCAGGTGGTGTATCCGAGCCGGTGCTGGACCACGACCAGGTTGCCGAAGCCGCCGTAGTTGTAGCCGGCGAAGATCGTCGTGCCGACGCCGGCGGC
>JALYWY010000303.1 GCA_030852475.1 Actinomycetota bacterium
GTCGCAAGAAGCGCGTAGCGGCCCCGCAGAAGCGCGGCGTCTGCACCCGTGTCGCCACGGTCACCCCGAAGAAGCCGAACTCGGCTCTGCGCAAGATCGCCCGTGTGCGCCTGACCAACGGCATGGAGGTCACCACCTACATCCCCGGCGAGGGGCACAACCTGCAGGAGCACTCCGTGGTCCTGATTAGGGGTGGTCGCGTCAAGGACCTGCCAGGCGTCCGTTACAAGGTCGTCCGCGGCACGCTCGACGCGGCCGGGGTCTCCGACCGCAAGCAAGCCCGCTCCCGCTACGGCGTCAAAGCTTCGTAATGCCCCGTCGCTCCGCCGCACAGATTCGGCCGATCGAGCCGGACGCCCAGCACCGGAATCGCCTCGTTCAGCAGGTGATCAACAAGGTGATGGTCGACGGCAAGAAGAGCATCGCCGAGCGGATCGTCTACGACAGCCTGGCGATCATCGGCGAGCGCACGGGCGAGGATCCAGTGGAGACGCTGGAGGCGGCGATCAAACAGCTGACCCCGGTGCTGGAGGTCCGCTCCCGCCGCGTCGGTGGCGCCACCTACCAGGTCCCGGTCGAGGTTCCCGCCCGGCGCGCGCGCACGCTCGCCGTCCGCTGGCTGGTCCAGTTCGCCCGGGCCCGCCGCGAGTACTCGATGGCCGAGCGCCTCGCCGCCGAGATCCTCGACGCCAACCAGCAGCAGGGCAGCGCCTGGAAGCGGAAGGACGACATCTACCGCATGGCCCAGGCAAACAAAGCCTTCGCGCATTACCGCTGGTAGCCGCACCTAAGCCCCTCCTGGCCGTCGACATCGACGGCGTCATCAGCCTCTTCGGCTTCGAGGAGCGGCCACCGCACACGCACCTGCAGCTGGTCGACGGGGTCCCGCACTGCATCTCGTTGGTCGCCGGGGCACGCTTGCTGCGCCTCGCCGAGCAATTCGAGCTGATCTGGGCCAGCGGCTGGGAGGACAAGGCGAACTTCTACCTCCCCCAGCTGCTCGGCCTGCCGGAGCTCCCCCATGTCGGCTTCGACGTCATCCCCCGCAGCGGCGGCGCCCACTGGAAGCTGGCAGCGCTGGAGGCGTACGCAGGAGACCGGGCCATCGCCTGGATCGACGACAATTTCGACGCCAGCTGCTACGAGTGGGCCGAGCGGCGGGCGGTGCCGACGCTGCTGGTGCCGACCGAACCACACCTGGGGCTCGAGGAGGGGCACGTCGAGGCGCTTGAAAGCTGGGCGCTTTCGCTGCGCTGAGGTTCCTCTCTACACTGATTCAGATGACGGGGTTCTGGCCGATCTTCTTCCTTGCCGTGGTGCTCAAGATTCCGGTCTTGGCGTCGATGTGGCTCGTCTACTGGGCCGCGAAGCAGCACGACGAACCGGAGGCGGCAACCGAAGACGAAGGTGGCTTCAAGCGACGGCCGCGGCCGAGGTTGCCGCGCGGACCGCGGCGTGGTGGCCCCCACGGCGGCGGGGCCGCGCTGCCGATCCCCGATTGTCCGCCGGGCGGGCGCACCCGCGTGGTCAAGCCGGCTGTGCAGCCCGCTTTCGCTCGCGCCGGATCTCGCGCAGGTAAGGATGGAAGTCGACCTCGACGGTATGGCGCTTAGAGGCAACGAAGCGCTTCGCCTGCTTCCGTTCCTCCCGCGCGATCTCCCGCTTCATCTCCCCCGCCGGCGGTAGCGTCGCCTTGCCGCTGAGCAGGTCGGCGACCCACTCGCACTGGGCCTCGGCGAGGGGCATGATCGGCCCCAGGGGCTGGATGAAGCCGATGAAGTAGAGGCCGGGCCGCTCGACCGAGACGACCCGGCGGAAAAGCGGCAGCCGGTTGTCGGGAGCCGAGACCACCTTCGGGTCGAAGAACGGAAAGGTGATCTGGTAGCCGGTGCAGTAGACGACGAGGTCGATCTCCTCGGTGCTGCCGTCTACGAAGCGGACGCTGCGACCGCCGGAGAAGCGCTGGATGTTGGGCTTGACGGCGATATCGCCGTGGCCGAGCCGGGGCAGCAGCTCCGAGGAGACGGTCGGGTGCGCCTCGAACAGCTTGTGATCGGGCTTCGGCAGCCCGTAGGTGGTCATGTCGCCGGCGGCGATCTCGAGGCCGCGCATGGCGAAGAAGCGCTGCACCGTGAGCGGCAGGTACGAGGCCAGGGGATGGACAGCCTCGTCGATCGGCTTGCCGTTCATGTACTTGGGCAGCACGTAGGCGCCGCGGCGGACGGCGAGGAAGGTCTTCTCTCCGATCCGCGAAGACTCGACCGCGATGTCGACCGCCGAGTTCCCGAGGCCGAGAACGAGCACCCGCTTGTCGCGCAGCACGTCCGGCTCGCGGTAGTGGTGGGCATGGATCTGCTCCCCCTCGAACTCCTCCGAGCCGGGGAAGGCGGGCTCGGGCCAGCGGGGGTCCCAGTGGTGGCCGTTGGCGACCAGCACCGCCCGGTAGCGCTCGGTCCGCTCGTGCCCCTCCGGCCCTTTCGTGGTCACTACCCAGGCCCCATCCGCCGGCTCCACCTTGACCACCTCGGTGCGGAAGCTGATTCTCTCCCGCAGCCCGAAGTGGTCGACGAATTCGTCGAAGTAGGCCGCCATCTGGAAGTGATCGGGATAGTCCGGGTAGTGGTCCGGCATCGGCAGCGTCTTGTAAGCCATCACCCGCCGCGAGGTGTTGATGTGCAGCGAGCGGTAAGCGGACGACATCCCGTTGTCGTTCTCGTAGCGCCAGTTGCCGCCGACCTGCGAGCCCTTCTCGAAGCAGTCGAAGGGAATCCCCCGCGCGTCCAACACCTGCGCGGCGACGATGCCGGAGCTGCCGGCGCCGATGATGCAGACCTTCTCCACGGACTCCACGGATCGGAATCTATCGGACTGGCTGCCTGGCCAAACGGGCCCTTCCGCACCAAAGACCGGGGGTGGGCCCGGCCTTCGGCGTCAAGGAGAAATGAAGCACCTCAAGATCGGAAGCTCGTTCTTTCTCTTGGGGTACTTGCTATTTACCCACTTCTGGGGGACTACACACATCCGTAGTCCCCCACAGCGGGTCAGGTGGTTATTTCGGCTCCTCCGAGGTCGACTCGATCTCCTGCGCGAGCTCCTCGAGCTCCTCCGCGAAGGAGGTGCCAAAGCCCTCGACTGGAGCCTCGACCCCGTCGACGCCCAGTTCGGCCGCCAGCTCGTCGTCTTCGAGCAGGTCGTCGTCGCCCGGTGCCTCGATCGGTTCCGCCGGCTCGATCGCGACCGTCCGGTAGTGCTTGAGGCCGGTCGCGGCCGGGATCAGCTTGCCGATGATCACGTTCTCCTTCAAGCCGACCAGGCGGTCCCGCTTGCCCTCGAGGGCGGCGTCGGTGAGCACCTTGGTCGTCTCCTGGAAGGAGGCAGCCGAGAGGAAGGATTCGGTGGCCAGCGAGGCCTTGGTGATCCCGAGGATGACCTCCTCGCCTTTGGCCGGCGTCCCACCGTCTTCCTTCGCCTTTTTGTTGATCCGTTTGAGGCTGCCGCGATCCTCCAGCTGTCCAGGGAGGAGGCCGGTCGAGCCCTTCGACTCGATTCGCACCTTCTTCAGCATCTGCCGGGCGATCAGCTCGATGTGCTTGTCGTTGATGTCGACGCCCTGGGCGCGGTAGACCTTCTGCACCTCGTCGACGAGGTAGAGCTCAGTCGCGGTGCGCCCGCGGATCGCCAGCAGGTCGGCCGGGTACAGCGATCCTTCGTTCAGCTGCTGCCCTACCTCCACCCGATCGCCGTCGGCGACGTGCAGTCGAGTGCGCAGCGGGAAGCTGTAGGAATGCTCCTCGCCGCTCGACTCGGTGACGATCACTTTCAGCGCTTTGTCGGTTTCTTCGATCGAGACCTTGCCCGCGGCCTCGGCCATCTGCGCAAGGCCCTTCGGTTTGCGCGCCTCGAAGAGCTCGACGATCCGCGGCAGACCCTGGGTGATGTCCTGACCGGCGACACCTCCGGTGTGGAAGGTCCGCATCGTCAGCTGGGTCCCGGGCTCGCCGATCGACTGCGCGGCGATGATCCCGACCGCGTCGCCGATGTCGACCATCGAGCCGGTGGCCGGCGAGACTCCGTAACAGGAGCGGCACACGCCGGACTCCGCCTCGCACTTGAGGGCAGAGCGCACCGGGATCCTGATCGCCTCGTCCCCGAAGGCCTCGGCGATTTCCTCGACCTCATTCTGGGTGATCATCTGGTTGCGCTTGAGCAGCTCGCGACCGCGTTTGGTCTCGAGCTTTTTCGCAGCCAGGCGACCGAACAGGTTGTCGTTGAGCGATCCGTCGTCCTTGCGCAGGACCATCTCGATGTGGTCTTTGGTTTTGCAGTCCTCCTGGCGCACGATCACGTCCTGGGCCACGTCGACCAGGCGGCGGGTGAGGTAACCGGAGTCGGCCGTCCTCAGCGCCGTGTCGGCGAGACCCTTTCGGGCGCCGTGGGTGGAGATGAAGTACTCGAGGACCGAGAGACCCTCCATGAAGTTGGCCTTGATCGGCCGCTCGATGATCTCCCCTTTCGGGTTGGCCATCAAGCCGCGCATCCCGGCCAGCTGGCGGATCTGTTTGAACGATCCACGAGCGCCCGAGTTGGCCATCATGAAGATCGGGTTCAGCTCTTCGAGGTTGTCCTCCATCGCCTGCGCGACCTCGTCGGTTGCCCGATTCCAGTGCGCCGTCACAGCCTCGTGACGCTCCTCGGCGGTGATATAGCCTTCGTCGTACTGCTGCTGGATCCCCGCCGTCTCTTTCTCGTAGCGGTCGAGGATTTCCGGCTTCTCCGGCGGGGAGACGACGTTGTTCTTCGAGACCGTGATCCCGGCCTGGCTGGCGTAGTGGAAGCCCAGGTCCTTGAAGGCGTCGAGCACCTGTGAGACCGCCGGGGCACCGTAGGACTCGACCAGGTCGGAGACCATCTGGTTGATGTCCTTCTTCTTCAGCGAGAAGTTGACGAACTCGAACTGCTCCGGATCGAACTCGTCTTCGAGGGCATCGGCGAGGGCTCGCTCGATCTTCTCGTTGAAGATGATCCGCCCGACCGTGGTCAGGAAGTGTCCGCGTCCGGCCCGCCGGTACTCGGCCTTGTCGTGCAGTTTGCAGCCGCCGTTCTCGTAGACGAGCTCGGCCTCCTGCGAGGAGCGGAAGACCTTCACGTTCGGACCGGAGCCGTTACCGCCCTTGCCGGTCTTCAGTTCCTCGTCGATCTTCTGCAGCTCAGCCTCTTCCGGACCGTAGGTCAGGTAGTAGATACCGAGGACCATGTCCTGGGTCGGGGTCGCCAGCGGCGCCCCGTGGGCCGGGGAGAGGATGTTGTTGGCGGAGAGCATGAGGATCCGCGCCTCGGCCTGAGCCTCGGCTGAAAGCGGCACGTGCACCGCCATCTGGTCGCCGTCGAAGTCGGCGTTGAAGGCGTGGCACACCAGGGGGTGAACCTGGATCGCCTTGCCCTCGACCAGAACCGGTTCGAAGGCCTGGATGCCGAGACGGTGCAGGGTCGGCGCCCGGTTGAGCAGGACCGG
>JALYWY010000312.1 GCA_030852475.1 Actinomycetota bacterium
CTCGAGTCCTACCTGGCGAGTGTGGCCGATCCCGCGAGTGGGGAAGAGGGGGCGGAGCGATGAGCGACGACTGGCTCAAAGACGATCCCTTCGCCGATCCCGACGATCCGGCCGCCCGCGAACGCGAGCAGCGGCGCCGCGAACGCGAAGAGAAGCGGCGCCAGCGGGAAGCCAAGCAGGCCGAAGCCGAACAGAAGGCAGCGCCGCCTCCGCCTCCGCCTCCGCAACAGCCTGCTCCACCGCCGCGGGAACCCACTCAGCCTCCACCTCCGCCGCCGCCGACGGAAGAACCGGCGCTGCCTCCCCGCACTCCCGAGGAGGAGTTCTGGGACGAAGACCCCGAGCCGCTGGAGTCGCCGCAGGCGCCTCCGCCGCCGGAGCCGGTCGCAGCCGCCCGCAACGGGGGCGCCAAGCCGCCCCGGCAGCGCCCCGCCGTCCTCGCTCGCGTCGCCCGCCACCCGTTCTTGATCTTCGCGGTGATCGCGGGGCTGTTCGCCCTCTGGTTCCTCAACTCGCTCTTCCAGCCGTTCCACGGCGACGGCTCGGGCCGGGTGCAGGTGACGGTCCCCAAAGGCTCGAGCGTGAGCGAAGTCGGCGACCTGCTCAGCGAGAAAGGCGTGATCGACAACTCGACCCTGTTCCAGGTCCGCGTCACCCTCGCCGGCAAGCGCTCGGAAATCTATTCCGGCAACTTCACCCTGGCCAACGACATGAGCTACGGCGACGCGATCGACGCCCTCTCCCAGCCGCCGGTCAAACGCACGCTGACGGTGACGATCCCGGAGGGCCTGACGCGATCGCAGGCGGCGCAGCTGGTCGAGGAAGTCGGCGTCCCCGGCGACTACACCACGGCGACGGTCAAATCGAAATACCTCGACCCCGCCGACTACGGCGGCAAAGGCGCCAAGGACCTCGAAGGCTTCCTCTTCCCCAATACCTTCGAACTGAAGCCGAACGCCCCGGTCGAGGACCTGGTCCAGCTGCAGCTGCTCGACTTCAAGCGGCAGATCAAAAGCGTCGACATGAGCTACGCGAAGTCGAAAAACCTGACCGTCTACGACGTGCTCACGATCGCCTCGATGATCGAGGAGGAGGCAGGGGTCGACAGCCAGCGCAAACTGGTCGCCGCGGTGATCTACAACCGCCTGCGGGAAGGGATGACCCTGGGGATCGACGCGACGATCCGCTTCGCCACCGGCAACTACACCGAGCCGCTGACCGAATCGGAACTGGCGATCGACTCGCCCTACAACAGCCGCACCAACGCCGGCCTGCCGCCGGGGCCGATCGCCAATCCGGGCCTGGCCTCGATCGAAGCGGCGGCGAACCCGGCGAAAACCGACCACCTCTTCTACGTCACCACCCCCGGCGCCTGCGGCAAGCTCACCTTCACCGAGACCGAAGACGAATTCGAAGAGGCGGTCGAGGAATACAACTCGGCCCGCGAAGCGGCCGGCGGCAACTCGCCGGACACCTGCGAGGAATAGCCCGTGCCACGCCTGGCGGTGCTCGGCCATCCGGTCTCCCACTCGCGCTCGCCGGTTATGCAGACCGCGGCGCTGGCGGCGCTGGGGCTGGAGGACTGGAGCTACCGGGCGATCGACGCCGCCCCGGAGGCGTTCGAGATGACGGTCAAGGAGCTGGCCGAAGTCGGCTACGCCGGCGTCAACGTCACCGTCCCCCACAAGGAGGCGGCGCTGGCGCTGGCCGACGAGGCGAGCGAAGCCTCGCAGCAGATCGGCGCCGCCAACACGCTGGTCTTCGAGGGGAAGCGGATCGAGGCCCACAACACCGACGCCGACGGGCTGCTGGCTTCGCTGCCGGACCCACCGCGGGATCGGCGAACGCTCGTCCTGGGCGCGGGCGGGGCGGCGCGTGCGGTGCTGTGGGCGTTGCTCTGGGAAGGCGCGCGGGTGGACGTCTGGAACCGCACCGCCGAGCGCGCGGAGGCGATCTGCGCCGAGCTCGGCGGCACCGCCGTCGCCGCGCCCCGGCAGGAGGAGTACGACCTGATCGTCAACACCAGCGCCGCCGGGCTCGGCGGCGAGAACCCCTTCGACCACCTGCCCCTGGAGCGCGGCGGCTTCACCGACTCGCAGACGGTGGTCGACATGGTCTACGGAGAGCGCCGCAGCCGGCTGCTGAAAGCGGCCGAAGGCGCCGGCGCCGCCACCGTCGACGGCCTCGAGATCCTCGTCCAGCAGGGCGCCCGCTCGCTGGAAATCTGGACCGGCCGCGAACCCGACCTCGACGTGATGCGCAGGGCGGCGGCGCGCCGATAGCCTTGGCGCGATGACGACGTTCCGTTTCACCACCGCGGGGGAGTCGCACGGGCCGGGGCTCGTGGCGATCGTCGAGGGCATGCCGGCGGGCCTGGAGCTCGACCGCGAGGGGCTCGACCGCGACATGGCCCGCCGCCAGCTCGGCCACGGCCGCGGCGGCCGGATGAAGATCGAGACCGACACGGTCGAGGTCCGCAGCGGCGTCCGCCACGGCCGCACCCTCGGCGGCCCGATCGCCCTGCTGGTCGCCAACCGCGACTACGCCAACTGGGAGGAGCGGATGAACCCCTGGCCGGTCGAGGGCTTCAGCCCCGACGAGGTGCACCTGCCGCGGCCGGGCCACGCCGACCTCGTCGGCGCCCAGAAATACGGCCACAGCGACATCCGCAACGTGCTCGAGCGCGCCAGCGCCCGGGAGACCGCCGCCCGCGTCGCCGCCGGCACGATCGCCCGCGGCTTCCTCGCGAAGCTCGGGGTCGAGATCCACAGCCACGTGTTGCAGATCGCCTCGGTCCGCGCCCAGGAGCGCCCGGACCTGAAGCCGGAGGACTTCGCCGGGGTCGACGACGACCCGGTTCGCTGCCTCGATCCGGAGGCGAGCAAGGCGATGGTCGAAGAGATCAACCGCCTGCGCAAGGCGAACGAGAGCCTCGGCGGCAGCTTCGAGGTGCTCGCCTTCGGACTGGTGCCCGGGCTCGGCTCCCACATCTCCTGGGAAGACCGCCTGGACGGTCGCCTGGCCGGCGCCGTCGCCTCGATCCAGTCGATCAAGGGGGTCGCGATCGGCGAAGCCTGGGACGTCGCCGGGCGCCCGGGCTCGGAGGCGCATGACGAGATCTTCTGGTCCGAGGAGCGCGGCTACTACCGCGAGACCAACCAC
>JALYWY010000315.1 GCA_030852475.1 Actinomycetota bacterium
CCCGCCGCCGGAATCGAACCGGCAACCTCCTCATTACAAATGAGGTGCTCTCCCAGGTTGAGCTAGGCGGGCGTGGTGGCAATGATGTCCGCGATGGACGTGACGTTCAGGTTCTTGGGGTCCGACGAGGGTACCGTGCTGACGCGCGCGATCGAGGCGGCCTATGGTCAAACTTATGACGTGCGGTGGGTCTATGACCCGGCCGAGGTCGGGGCGCGAATCGAGGCCGGCACCTACGTCGCCTGCGTCGCCGAAAGCCCTGCAGGGGAGCTGCTTTGCCACATCGGGATGAGCCTGGCGGCGGCCGGTGACGCGGTCGGCCACTCGGGCCAGGCGGTGACGCTTCCGGCCGCCCGGGGCCACCACCTCTTCACCCGCACCAAGCGCTACCTGATGGATTGGGCGCAGGAGCGAGGGCTGGCCGGGATGTACAGCGAGGCGACCGCCGCCCATCCCTACAGCCAGAAGGCGAACATCGAGCTCGGCGCGCACGAGACCGGCTTCCTGCTCGGCTGGATCCCGGCCTCGGTCAGCAACGACGCCGCCGACGGCCGGGGCGGGCGCCAGTCGGCGGCGCTCTTCTACACGAAGCTGAACGACGGCCACGAGCGCAGCGTCTACGCACCGGCGCGTCACCGCGACGTCGTCGCCCGGACGATCGAGCTCTGCGAGCTGCGCGGCGAGCTGGTCGACGCGCCTCCCGAGACCGAGCTGGCGGCGCGGACCGAGCTCCACCTCGAGGTCGACGCCGACCACAACCTCGCCCTGCTCACCGTGACCGAGCCGGGCGCCGACCTCGAGCAGGCGATCGGCGCCGAGCGCCACCACCTCTTCCACCGCGCCAACCTCGACGCCGTCTACATCGACCTGCCGCTGGAGCACCCGGCGACGGCGCTGCTCGCCGATCAGCTCGAGCGGCTGGGCGTCTCCTACGCTGGCGTCTTCCCCAACCGCAAGACCGACGGGGACGTACTGCGGATGCAGTCGCTGCACCGGGTCCGAGTCAAGGCCGACGACATCGCCGTCGCCTCGGACCACGGGCGCGAGTTGCTCGAGTACGTCCTCGCCGATCTACCGCAAGCTGACTAGAGCGCTACCTCTCTGGACGCGAGGTGGGCGCCGACCTTGCGCTTGACCCGCTGCAGGGCGTTGTCGACGGTCTTGGTGTCGCACTCGAGGCGCTCGGCGATCAGCTCGTAGGAGTGGCCGTCGAGGTAGAGCGAGAGGACCCGGCTCTCCAGTTCGGAGAGGACCCCGGAGACTCCGGAGAGACAGGAGACGAGGCTCTCGAGCTCTTCGCTGGCGATCACCTGGTTGACCGGGTCGTGGACGCTGGGGCCCGGCAGGATCTCGTCGAGGGTGGTCTCCGAGTCCCCGGCCGCGGCTGGGGTCTGGCTGAAGGAGACGTACTGGTTCAGCGGCGTGTGCTTGTTGCGGGTCGCCGTCTTCACCGCGGTGATGATCTGGCGGGTGATGCAGAGCTCGGCGAAGTTGCGAAAGCTCGACTCACGGTCGGTGCGGTAATCGCGGATCGCCTTGTAGAGGCCGAGCAGGCCCTCCTGGATCAGGTCGTCCGACTCGCCGCCGAGCAGGAAGTAGGACGAAGCCTTGAGACGGACGAAGCCGCGGTAGCGGCGAATGATCGCGTCATAGGCGTCGGTACGCCCCTCCTTCGCCAAAGCGACGAGGTAATGATCATCAAGTTCAACTTGAGGGTTAGGGGTGGGGATGCGACCGGTCGCCTGAGCTACCGGCAGCGGCATTTCCTGCGTAGGCGTCGATAGAGCCACAGATCCTTCTCCTTGCTGAAGGGTCGTGGCGCCGCTTACCTCCCCAGAGGCGCCCTATTCACCAGGTGTCCCTCAACCTGAGGTTCACCCTTATTGCGCCGCTAGTTTACGTGCGCGCAGAGTTCTGTCAACCCCAAATTGCGAGAAATGCAACCGCCGTTGCATTTGCTGGGGTTCAGCAGGATTTGCCGGAGGCGGCTAGCCGCGCTGCCTGCGGGCCTCGAAAAGCAGCGCCGTCGCGGCCGCGGAGACGTTCAGGGACTCCACCTGCCCCCCTTGGGGCAGCGCGACGAGCCCGTCGCAGGAATCAGCGACGCGGGGGCGGAGGCCCTTGCCCTCGCCGCCGAGGACGATGACGGTCGAGCCGGTGAGATCGACGTCCCACGGCGCCTGCTCCGCCTCGGCGTCGGCCCCCCAGATCCAGAAGCCGGCCTCCTTCGCTTCCGCCAGCCAGTCGGCGAGGTTGCGGACGTGGGCGACATCGAGGTGCTCGACGGCGCCAGCCGAGGTCTTGCAGGTGACGGCGGTGACGGCGGCCGAGCGACGCTCCGGGATTACGACCCCCGCTGCGCCGGCGAACTCCGCGGAGCGGCAGACGGCGCCGAGGTTGCGCGGGTCCTGCACCTGGTCGAGCGCGACCAGGAGGCTCCCCTCCCGCCGCAGCATCGCCACCGGGTCCCCATATGGATACGGGTCCACCTCGGCCACGACCCCCTGGTGGTCCGGCGATCCGCAAAGCCGCTCCAGCTCCTGCGCCGACGTCTCCGGCGCCCGCCACACCCGGTGCACCCGCCGCCTCCCCCGCTCGGCCTCGGCAACCGGGTTGCGCCCGTAGATGAACTGGTTCGCCATCAGGACTTGCGCACTAGACGAGGTCCGGAGTCAGAATCCCGGACTTCCCAGCCGAGATCAAGGAGTTGGTCGCGAATCTCGTCCGCCCGCTCGTATTCCTTGGCGGCGCGAGCCTCCTCCCGCTTGGCAAGAAGGGCTTGCGGAGTAGTCAACTCCATGCTCGCAGAGCTTTTCATGGTGCTTGGCGAAAGCTCCAGGTTCACAACGGTCTGTTCGGCGAGAGAGCCGAGTCCGAGAAGCTCGAGCATCTCCGCAACCACGGGAGCGGCTTGACTTCCAGGCACCTCCCCCCGGTTCGCCTCCCCGACCAGCTCGAACACCTCAGCGAGCGCCCGCGGCGTATTGAAGTCATCGGCAAGAGCCCCCCGAAACGCCTCGATCCGGGAGCCGGGGGAGGATTCGCCGGCCCCTCCCCGC
>JALYWY010000240.1 GCA_030852475.1 Actinomycetota bacterium
GCGACGCGCGCCAGCACGCCCGGTTTGTTCTCGACCAGGATCGAGAGGATGTGCTTGCGGCCGCTGAGCTGGCCGGGCACGTGCAGGTCCTCGAGCTTGACCGCCTGTGGAGTTCCCGCCTCCATCAGCGCACCGCCCCTCGCGGCGCCTCGACCATGTCGCGGGCGGCTTCGCCGGGCGGGATCATCGGATAGCAGTTCTCTTCGCGGGCGACGCGGACGTCGAGCAGGACCGGCCCGTCGTGCTCCAGCGCCGCGGTCATCTGCTCCTCGAGGTCGGCCGAGTCGTCACAGCGCATTCCCTTCGCGCCGAACGCCTCCGCCAGCTTCACCCAGTCGGGGCTCTGGCCCATGTCGACCGAGCTGTAGCGGCGGTCCCAGAACAGCTCCTGCCACTGGCGGACCATGCCCATGTAGCCGTTGTTCATCAGGAAGACCTTGACCGGGATCTGCTCGGTGACGCAGGTGGCCAGCTCCTGGATGTTCATGATCAGGCTGCCGTCGCCGGCGACGCAGACGACCTGCTCGCCGGGGCAGGCGACTTTGGCGCCGATCGCGCTCGGCAGGCCGAAGCCCATCGTCCCGAGGCCGCCGGAGTTGATCCAGCGCCGCGGTTTGTCGAAGCCGTAGTACTGCGCGGTCCACATCTGGTGCTGGCCGACGTCGGAGGTGATGATCGCGTCGCCCTGGCTGGCGCGGTGCAGCGCCTCGATCATGAACTGCGGTTTGATCTCGCCGTCCTGGCCGGGCTCGTAGTAGAGCGGGTGCTCCTGCTGCCAGCCGCGCAGCGTGTTCCACCACTCGTCGAGGCGCGAGGAGTCGGTCTGCAGCGCCCGGTACTCGCGGGTCAGCTTCGGCAGCACCTGCTTGACGTCGCCGACGATCGGGATGTGGGCGCCGACGTTCTTCGAGATCTCCGCCGGGTCGATGTCGATGTGGATGACCTTCGCGTGCGGCGCGAACTCGGTCAGTTTGCCGGTGATGCGGTCGTCGAAGCGGGCGCCGATGGCGACGATCAGGTCGGCCTTGTCCATCGCCCAGTTGGCGGCGACGGTGCCGTGCATGCCGAGCATGCCCAAAAACCGGTCGCTGGAGGCCGGGAAGGCGCCGAGGCCCATCAGGGTCGAGGTGACCGGGAAGCGGTCGGAGTCGGCCAGCTCGCGCAGCTCCGCCGAGGCGTCGCCGTTGATGACGCCGCCGCCGGTGTAGAAGATCGGGCGCCGGGCGGTCGCAAGCGCTTTGGCGGCGATCCGGATCTGTTTGATGTTCCCCTCGGTTTTGGGCTTGTAGCCGGGCAGCTCGACCGGCTCGGTGCGCGGCTCGTAATCGATGTCGGCGCGCGAGAGGTCCATCGGGATGTCGAGCAGGACCGGTCCCGGCCGACCGGTAGAAGCGAGGTGGAAGGCCTCGTGCACGTACTCGGGGATCTGGCGCGGGTCGGTGACCGCGAAGGAGTGCTTGACGAAGGGCATCGTCGCGCCGAGGATGTCGGCCTCCTGGAAGCCGTCGGTGCCGATCAGCTCGGTGCGGACCTGGCCGGTGATGAAGATCACCGGGACCGAGTCCATCATCGCGTCGGCGATCGCGGTGACGAGGTTGGTCGCCCCGGGACCAGAGGTGGCGAAGGCGACCCCGACCCGGCCCGAGGCCTTGGCGTAGCCCTCGGCGGCGTGGCCCCCGGCCTGCTCGTGGCGCACCTGGACGTGCCGGAACTCGGCGTCGACCATTGCGTCGTAAGTCGGCAGGTTGGCCCCGCCGGGGATACCAAAGACGTCCTTGACCCCCTCGGCCTTGAGGGATTCCATCAACGTGTCAGCAGCGCGCATAGGAACTGGCGATGGTACCAGCGGTGCGGCCTCGGACCTACCGGTGCGACCGAGCCGGTCCGCTACGCCTGGCCGGCCGGCGATTTCGCCGGGTTCCAGCGGGTCTTGGGGTCGATCGCGGTCTCGATCACGCGGCCTTTGTGGCGCTCGATCGCGTGGATGATCGACTCGACCAGCTCCTCGCCCAGCAGCGTCGGCTCGAGGCCGAGGTCGAGCAGCTTGGTGTGGATCGCGTTGTAGTAGTGCTCTTCCTTCTCGACCCGCGGGTTGTCGTAGTGCTGGATCTCGACGCTGTAGCCGAGGTGCTCGCCGGCTTCCTTGACCAGCTCGGCCAGCTGCAGGACCGAGAACTGCTCGGTGAACTGGTTGAAGACGCGGAACTCGCCGCTCTCGGCCGGGTTCAGCGCCGCCAGTTCGACGCAGGCGAGGGTGTCGCGGATGTTGAGGAAGCCACGGGTCTGGCGGCCGGCGCCGTAGACGGTGAGCGGGTGGCCGATCACCGCCTGCACGCAGAAGCGGTTGAGGACGGTGCCGAACAGCTCGTCGTAGTCGAAGCGGGTGACGAGGCGCTCGTCGCGGGCGGTCTCCTCGGTCTCGACCCCGTAGACGACGCCCTGGTTGAGGTCGGTCGCCCGCAGGCCCCAGGTACGGCAGGCGAAGTGGATGTTGGTCGAGTCGTGGACCTTGGAGCAGTGGTAGAGCGAACCCGGCAGCTTCGGGTAGGGCAGGGTGTCTTCTCGACCCTTGTGCTGGATCGTGATGTAGCCCTCCTCGATGTCGATGTCGGGCTGGCCGTACTCGCCCATCGTCCCGAGCTTGACCAGGTGGGCATCGGGGACGTGGTCGCGCATCGAGAAGAGCAGGTTGAGGTTGCCGATCACGTTCGCATGCTGGGTTTCGACCGCGCGCTCGCGGGAGAGCATCGAGAACGGCGCCGAGGCCTGCTGGCCGTAGTGGACGATCACCTCGGGCCTGGTCTCGGCGACCACCTCGTCGAGGAAGTCGCCGTCCTCGACGGCGCCGACGTAACTGCGGATTTGCTCGCCGGAGACCTCGCGCCAGGCGCTGATGCGCTCGTCGAGCTCCCCGATTGGAGTCAGCGAAGCGGTGCCGTGTTCGGTGTGCCAGCGGCGCCGCGAGAAGTTGTCGACGATGGAGACCTCGTGGCCGCGGGCCGAGAAGCGGAGCGCAGTCGGCCAGCCTAGGTAGCCATCGCCCCCGAGGATGAGGATTCGCATGAAGGCGGCAGCTTAGTTGGTCGGGCGGCGCGCTGGACCGGCCGTCCTAGTTGAATCCGGCCGATGGAAAACGGACTGGCGGCGCGACACGGGGGCCGGATCGGGCTCGCAGCGCTCGTCGCGATCCTCATGCTGGGCTTGGGGCTGCGCGTAGCCGAGGCGTGGGACGGGCGTGCGCCGGTCTACGACGCGGCCGCCTACGCCGCGATCGCGGAGAACCTGGCGGAAGGCGAGGGCTTCACCGTCGGGCCGGCGGCGACGCAGCCGTCGAGCAACTACTCGCCGGGGCTGCCGCTTGTCGTGGCGGGGCTGTACGAGGTCACGGGCGGCGAGCACGAGCGCCTCGCGAGGCTGCTGCTCGCCTTCATCGGTGCGCTGAGCGTCCTCTTCGCGTACTTGGCCGGGCGGCGACTCTGTCGAATTCAGCGCTCGCTGAAAAAGGGGGGCTATAGCGCCCAGAATTCAGCGAGCGCCGAATTTTGGCCCGCCCTGATGGGCGCCTTGGTCGTAGCGATTTACCCGGCGCTGCTCGAGTACCAAGGGATGCTGATGGGCGAGCCGCTGGCGGCAACGCTGCTTTCGGGCGGGGTGTTGGCACTGCTTTGGGCGTGGGAGGGCGGCTTGGGTCGATGGCTGCTGCCGGGGGCGTTGCTCGGAGCGCTGGCGCTGGTGCGGCCGGAGTACCTGGCGATCTCGGTGCTCGTCGCAGCCGTCGTGTTCGTGCGGGAAGCCAGGGCGGATTGGCGCCGGTCGCTCCTGCGCGCCGCGGTCTTCCTCGGCGCCCTAGCCCTCGTCGTCGCCCCCTGGACGATCCGCAACGCGGTCGCGCTCGATCGCTTCGTCCCGATCTCGACCGGCGGCGGTCAGGTGCTCTTCGCCGGCACCTATCTGCCCTCCGACGGCAACCCGGAAAAGGTCGGAGCCGAGGTGGTCGCCGAAAACCCAGATCTATTTCAACCCGAGGACGCCGAACGGCTGAAGCTGGAGCAGATCCTCGCCCGCCTCGCCGCCGACCGTCTTCCCGGCATGGAAACCGACCAGGCGCTCTCGAAGCTGGGCGAGGAACAGCTCTGGGACGGGATCGGCGAAGAGCCGGCCGAGTACGCGGGCTTCGTCGCCACCAAGGTCTGGCGGATCTGGTCGCAGGGACCGCGGGACGTGATGCAGGAGCCGGTCTGGAAGGTGCTGCACTGGGCGCTGGTCGCCCTCGGCCTGCTCGGGCTCGCGATCCTTGCCTGGCGACGGCGCTGGGAGGCGCTGCTGCTCGGCACGATCTTCCTCGCGATCACCGCCCTCAGCGCCCTGCTCGTCGCCTCGCCCCGGCGCGTCCTGGTGCTGGTGCCGCTGCTGGGAGCGCTGGCCGGAGCCGGCGGCGGGTGGATCGAGGCGGAGCTGAGAGCGCGGTGCCGACCTGGGCAGGCCGGCACCGCGGGCAGCTAGTCGAGGTTGTACTTCACCTTGAAGACGAGCTTGACGAACATCGGCGTGTCGGCGCCTTTGAAGGTGCAGTCGTACTTGACGACGTCAGGGGTGGTGGCGAGCACGGTCGGCACGCAGTAGAAGGCGGCGACGCTCTTCGGCTCCTCGTAGCGGTAGGCGGTGACGCGGTTCATCACCTTCTTCGCATGGCCGCAGGTGGCAAACTCCCTCTGGACCGAGTTGACGTTGCGCGCGGTCAGGGTGCCGGTGACCTCCTTGCCGATCACGTTCTGCGACTGGGTGACGCAGGTCTTCGGCTGGACACCTGCCGAGGCAGTGCCGCCGAAGGCGAGCATGGCGCAGGCGACGGCGCCAGCGAGGACAAGTGCGATACGACGCATTGAAGCTCCTTTGATTCGAGGGAAACGGGGGGAGAGAATCGGCAGGGCCAGGCGCAGGCTTTAGCCTGGCCGCCCGCGGGCCCGGATAGCCTGAGCCGGCCTTGACCGCTCTTGCCGCCTGGATCCGCGCACTGCCGCAGCGCTACGGGAAGCGCACGCTGATCGCGCTGGGAGTAATCGCCGCGCTGGGGCTCGCGATCCGCGCCTACGTCGTGGTCAACCCGGTCGCAGGGCCCGGCGACGACTCGCGCGCCTACTACGCGCTCTCGTCGGCCCTCTACGAGCACCAAAGCTTCGGTGGCCCCGAATTCGAGGACTCGAGCGACTGGTCACCGGGCGCCCCCTTCCTCTACGCCGCCGCCTTCTACGCGACCGGCGAGGATCGTGAAGGGACGGCGCGGATCGTCGAGGCGTTGCTGGGGGTGGCGACGATCCTCGTCGTCTTCGCGCTTGGCTGGCGGCTCGGCGGCCGCGACCGTGGGCGCTGGGTCGGCCTCTTCGCCGCCTTCGCGGTCGCCGTCTACCCCCCGTTCATCCACACCACCGGGATCATCATGAGCGAGCCGCCGGCGATGCTGACCCTGCCCGCCGCGATCCTCGCCTTCCTCTGGGCCGCCGACGAGGATCGAACATGGCCCTGGCTCGTCCCCGGCTTCCTCTTCGGGCTGACGGCGATGTTCAGGCCGGAGTACCTGCTCGTGGGCGCGGCCTTCGTCGTGCTGGCGGCGGTGAAGGTCGGCCGCGAGCGTGGCTGGCGCCCGGGGCTCGCCGGAGGAGCCGTCCTCCTCCTCGCCCTCGCACTTCCGATCCTGCCCTGGACCGTCCGCAACTACGTCGTCCTCGACAAGGTCGTGCCGATCTCGACCGGCGGCGGCAAGGCGCTCTACGTCGGCACCTACCTGCCCGCCGACGGCGAATACCAGCGGGTCAAGGCGGAGCTCGCCGAGCGTTACCTGAACCTCTCCGTGGACCCGCACTCCGATCGTCTCGAGCTGATCGACCCGACCCCGCTCTTCGACGAAGTCGCCAAACAGCACCCGGAGCTGCCGCGCGACGAGGCGCTGGGCAGGATCGGCAAAGAAAACTTCGAGAAGTACTTCGGCGAAGACCCGCTCGGCTATCTGGCGATGACCGTGCGCAAGGTCTGGCGGATGTGGAGCAGCGGCGTCGGCGAAGCGATGAGCAGCGCCCCCGGCCGGGTCGTCCAGGTCGTCCTCGTCCTGCTCGGTCTCGCCGGCTTCGTCCTCCTCGGGATGCGCCGCCGCTGGTGGGAGCTGATCGTGCTGGCGACGCCGATCGCCCTCATCACCGCGATCGGCGCGATCTCCCTTGCTCCTCCCCGTCGCAACGAGGTGCTGATGACGCTGGTCTTTCCGCTTGCCGGTCTCGCCCTCTCATCCGGGCTGGCGGCCATATCCTCCGGTCGCGAATGGTCCCCGGAGCAGGCATCTTCCCCCCAGAACTGACCGCGCTGCGCGGCGCCGGGCTGCTGATGGCGGTCTTCCTCGTCGCCTACGCGGTGGTGCGCCGGCACTCGCTGCGCAACGCCGACGTGCTGATCCTGATCGCCTCCGGGCTGGCGCTGGCGCTGGTCTCCGGCACCGAAGTCGTCAACGGCCTCCTCTCCGCCTTCTCCTTCGAGAAAGGAAACGGCGGCCGCATCCTCGGCCTCGCCGTCTTCGCGATCATCATCCTCTTCCTGCTCACCCTGCGGGCGCTCTCGCAGTCGGCGCGGAACGGCCGCCAGCTGGCTGCCGCCCTGGAGGGGCTGGCCTGGGAGGAGTTCCGCCAGGCGGGGCTGCCGGACCGCTTCCGCGACAAGATCGCGATCCTGATCCCCGCCTACAACGAGGCGGAGAACATCGGCATCGTCCTCGACCAGATCCCGCCCGCGGTCTGCGGCATCCGCACCGAGGTGCTGGTCGTCGACGACGGCTCCCGCGACGGCACCGGCGACGTCGCCGCTGAGCACGGAGCCCTGGTGGCGCGCCACGTAACCAATCGCGGCGGCGGCGCGGCGCTGCGGACCGGCTACCGGCTGATGGTCGAATCGGGGGCGCTGATCGTCGTCACCCTCGACGCGGACGGCCAGCACCGCCCCGACGAGATGGAGCGCCTGGTCAAGCCGATCCTCGACGGCGAGGTGGACATGGCGCACGGCTCCCGCGTCCTCGGCCACGCCGACCGCAACCACTTCGCCCGCGAGCTCGGGATCGTCTTCTTCAACCGCCTCGTCTCGTTCATCACCCGCACCCACGTCACCGACTGCTCCAACGGCTACCGCGCCGTCCGCACCACCGTCCTCCCCCAGCTGGTCCTGCGCCAGGAGCAGTTCCACACCTCCGAGTTCATGATCGAGGCGATCAAGCGCGGCATCCCAGCCACCGAGGTCCCGATCACGGTCGACCAGCGGCTCCACGGCCACTCGAAGAAGCCCGCCGTCTTCCGCTACGGGATGGGCTTCGCCAACGCGATCGTGCGGACGTGGCTGCGGTAGGTGCGCAGGGAGGGATGGGGGACCCCTCCGCGGGAATTGGGTCGCGCCCCTAACGGGGCAAGCTCCTGTTAGATGCTGCGCGCCTATGGCGCGCAAAAGACAGATTGCATATCGCCGCTTCGCGAACATTCCCGCGAAGGGGTCCCATCCCTCCCACTCAAGCCGCGGCTCAGGGTTCCGCCAGGAGCTTCAAACGGAAAGTTGGTCCCGTTGCGGGTTCTTTACTGCAGATGCCGGAACCTCGGCCGTCCCGCAACTGCGTGTGGAAAGGGTCCGGTCATCCCCTGAGCGAATGTCCGCGAAGCGCGCGATATGCAATCTGGTATTTGCCCGCCATAGGCGGGCGGCATCTGATGGAGCTGTCCCGATAGGGACGCGACCCAATTCGCTCAGGGGATGACCGGACCCCTCTACCGAACGCCCGGGTGCCGCACTGCCGCCGGGTCCGGCAGATACAGGTCGGTGCCGCAGCGGGGGCAGACCTGGACGTAGAGCTTCAGCGGTTTGTGGCAGCGAGGGCACTCGCGTTCGGGTTCGTCCTTGTCGACGCGGTAGAGGATCACGGCGATCAGGCCCAGGGGCGGCACGACCATCCCGATCAGGAACCAGATGAAGAAGGAGCTGCCCTTGGACTTGCCGATCAGGGCGGTGCCGAGGCCGAAGAAGAAGGCGATCACGAGGTACTCCACGCCTTCATTCTTGCGCTTCTTGCCTAGGCCTAACGTCCAGTGGGAGAGCCGCGGCTTCAAGCGGGGACGCCGTAGAGCCGAGAACTGATGGGAGGCCACGCAGGGGGCCTGTTTGCGCATGGCGATCCCGCAGCAGAAACCAGTCGCGGCAAGGCCGAACAAACGGCAGCGCAAGCGTCGCCGCGTCTGGAAGGACAAGCACTTCCGCTGGGTTCCCGACGGCCAGGGCGGCTGGCGGGTCCAGGCCTACGTCGTCCGCCACCGGCACAAGCCGAAGAAAGGGCACCGGCGCGGGCCGGGGCCGAAGCCGCCGCCACGACGGGCGGTCGCGGGCGCACCGGCTGCCGCTCCAGCTCCAACCGTCTCCGACCCCCGGCCCCCCGGCTCCTTCCAGGGTGGCTTCGGGGTCCCGCAGGCGACGCGACTGTTGCAGCGGGCGGGCTTCGGACCGGTGCCGGGACAGGCGGAGCAGCTCGTCTCCCTCGGCCTCGTCGGCGCGGTTCAGTCGCTGACCCGGCCGAGTGGCGGCGCCGTCCTCAGCGGACCGCCGCCTCGCGACGACGACGGCAACCCGATCGCCCCCGCCGACGCCTGGGGCCACGACCACCTCTGGTGGCTCGACCGCATGGTCCGCACCAACCAGCCACTGGTCGAGCGGATGGCGCTGGTCCTCCACGACTGGTTCGCCACCTCGAACGCGAACGTCTCGCGGACGCAGCAGATGATCGACCAGTCGAACCTCTTCCGCAGCCGCTGCTTCGGCTCCTTCCTCGATCTCTTCAAGGCGGTGACGATCGACCCGGCGATGCTGCAGTGGCTGAACGGCAACGAAAACAACAAGTGGTCGCCGAACGAGAACTACGCGCGGGAGATGATGGAGCTGTTCTCGCTCGGCGCCGACCGCGGCGCCTACACCGAGCAGGACATCCGCGAAGCGGCCCGCGCCCTGACCGGGTGGCGCAACGACTGGTCGAGCGAGCTGGGCTCCCACAACTTCCGCTTCGACCCCAAACGCCACGACGCCGGCACCAAGACGGTCTTCGGGCGGAGCGGCAACTGGGGCTGGGAAGACGCCTGCCGGCTCTGCGTCGAGCACCCCCTGCACGCCTCCTTCTTCGTCGAGAAGCTCTGGAGCTACTTCGTCCCGACGCCGCCCTCGGCGACGGTCCGCGACCAGCTGGACCACACCTACGTCGGCTCCGGCTGGCAGATCCTCCCCGTGCTGGAGGCGATCCTGATGAGCCCGGATTTCTACGAGGGGCCGCCGATGGTGAAGCCGCCGGTCGTCCACCTGGCCAGCATGCTGCGCGCGCTCGGCCGCCCGGTCGACACCGAGGCCTGGACCTGGATCTGCGAGCAGGCGGGGCAGCAGCTGTTCTGGCCGCCCAACGTCTCCGGCTGGGACGACAGCCGCTGGCTCGACACCTCGCGGATGCGGGCGCGCTGGCTGATGGTCACCTACGTCCTCGAGGAGGTCTCGGTCGACGCCTGGAACGAGCCCTACAGCACCACCGAGATGCCGGAGGAAGCGCTGGGCCGCGCCCTCGCCTCCTGGGGCTCGCCGGCTCTGCGCCCCGAGCACCACGCCGAGCTGCTCGACTTCGCCCGCCGCAGCCAGAGCCTGATCGTCGCCAACTGGCAGAAAGCCCCCTACCGGGCGATGCGCCAGAACGCGCTCCTGCAGTTGATCGGCATCAGCCCCGACCTGATCCTGCAATGAGCCCCGGCAACCGACACCACTCCTGCTGCGACGGCTACACCCGCTCGCAGCTGCTGCGCTCGGCCGCCGCCGAGGCCGGCAAGGGGCTGCCGGCGATCGAGCCGGGGATGCCGGAGCCGGCCGGTACCGGCCTCTCGCGCCGCAAGTTCCTCTCCCGCAGCGCCGGCCTGGCGCTGGCGGTCTACGGCGCCTCGAAGATCCCGTTCTCGGCCTTCGAGACGGGGATCGCGCAGGCGGCGCAGGGAGACAAGATCGTCGTCTCGGTCTTCTTCGACGGCGGCATCGACTCGCTCAGCGTGCTGGCGCCGATCGGCGACTCGCGCTACGCGCAGCTGCGGCCGAGCCTCGCCCTCCCGCCCGGCGCCGGCACCAGCTTCAGCGAGGACCCGAGCCTGCAGTGGCACCCGGCCGCGGCGGCGCTGGCCACCCTCCACGCCGAGGGGAAGGTCAGCACCTTCCCGGCGATCGGCTACGACGATCCCGACCAGTCCCACTTCACCTCGCGCCATTACTGGGAGATCGGCGAGCTCGCGGTCGGACACCGGACCGGCTGGCTGGGCCGCTACCTCGACGCGGTCGGCGACAGCGAGAACCCGCTGCAGGGCCTCTCGCTCGACGGCTCCCTCTCGCCGATGATCGCCACCGCGGAGAAGCCGGTGGCGGCGATCGCGGGCGTCGACGGCTACGACCTCTGGGCGCGGGTCGGAAACCCGATCGAGAGCGAGATGTTCCGCAGCTTCGCCCGCTTCGGCTCGCTGCCCGTCGACTCTCCGGCGCTCGGCCACGTCCGCCGCGCCACCGCACAGACCGACAAGCTGCGCCAGGACCTGGCCGGCGTCGGCGGGTTCACCAGCCCGGTCGCCTACCCGAACACCCGCTTCTCCCACAAGCTCGCCGGCCTCGCCGCCTACATCGCCTTCGGGCTGCCGATCCGGGTGGCGACGATCCGCGCGCCTGGCGGCTACGACACCCACGCCGACCAGGCGGGAGACCTGGAGGAGAACCTGCGGGCGACCTGCGAGGGAATCCTCGCCTTCCAGCGCGACCTCGAAGCCCGCGGCCTCGCCGACCGGGTCCTGATCGAGATGTGGAGCGAGTTCGGCCGACGGCCGGAGGAGAACGGCTCGGCGGGAACCGACCACGGCGCCGCCGGTTGCGCCTTCGTGATCGGCTCGAAAGCCAAAGGCGAGATGGTCGGCGAGTTCCCCGGCCTCGCGACGCTCGACCAGGACGACAACCTGCGGGCGACCAGCGACTTCCGTGGGATGTACTGCTCGCTGCTGGAGCAGTGGCTGGACTTCGACGCCGAGGCGATCATCCCGGGGGCGGCGGGGTTCGCGCGGCCGACCCTGGTGAAGCCGTGAAGTTGATCGCCCCCCTGGCGGTCGCCCTCGTCCTCGTCGTGGCGGTGTCGCTGCCGGTGGGGACGGCGCCCCTCCAGCCCGGCGAAGCCGCGGCGGCCGAGTGCCTCTGGAAGCGCCAGATGAAGCGGGTCGTCAAGCATGTCCGCCGCGACGGCCGGGTGCGCAAGGTCGTGCGCCGCAAGCCACGCTGGGTCTGCGTTCCCCAGACGGCGGCGCCGGTCGCGGCACCGCCGGCGCCCGCCCTGCCGCCGGCGCCGCCTCCCCCCGCGCCGGAGCCGGAACCCGAACCCGAAGCGAACCGGCTCGCGGTCAAAGCGGCCGAGTACTACTTCATCCTCTCCCGCCCCAGCGTCCAGGCCGGCGAGCTGACGATCGAGCTGAACAACCGCGGCGAAGACCCGCACAACCTCAACCTCCGGCTCGAAGGCACGGAAGGGGCGTCGTACGAACTGCCGGAAACCGACTCGCTGCAGCGCAGCGTCGCCACCTTCGACCTTCCGGCCGGCAACTATCGCCTCTGGTGCTCGCTGCCCCAGCACGAGGAACGGGGCATGTACACCTCGCTGCAGGTCGAATAGCGAATCCGCCTAAGACCCCCATATAGGGGGACTGAGACAGACTCGTTAGACCAGCGGCCGCGGGTGGCCGATCGAGCCGACCTCGGAGAGGTCGCGGCGGAACGGCAGACCGGCGGTCCAGTCGAGCACGGCGCGGAATTTGCGAGCGCCACCGGGAATCTGGCTCATGTGGTAGGTCCGGGCCATCCACCAGGCCGGGAAGCCGCGGAAAGTGCGGTCGCCGATCTTGCCGACGGCCTTGTAGCGGCCGAGGTTGACGAAGGCGGCCTGGCTGCGGTACTCGAACGGCTGAGGCGTCCCGATCCCGAGCTCGGCGGCGATGTTGCGAGCGGCGACCGGCCCCTGCCGCACCGCGTGCTGGGCGGTCGGCGGGGTGACGCCCCCGTTGGGGTCGGGGGCGGCGGCGCAGTCGCCGATCGCCCAGACCGAGTCCATCCCCTGCACCCGCAGGTAGGAGTCGACCGGGACGCGACCGCGGTCGTCGAGCGGGACGTTCAGCTGCTTGAGGATCGGCTGCGGTGCCACGCCGGCGGTCCAGACGACGGTCCGGCTCGGCAGCACCTCGCCGGTCGAGAGGCGGGCGAAGTCGGGGCCGACCTCCTCCAGGGTGGTCTCGAGGCGGATGTCGATGCCGCGGCCGCGCAGCTCCCGCAGCGCGTACTCGCCGAGCTGTTTGTCGATCTCCGGCAGCACCCGGTTCGTCGCCTCGACCAGGACCCAGCGCATCCCGTGCAGGCGGGCGCGCGGGTAGCACTCCATCGCGTCGGCGGCGAAGTCCTGGAGCTCGGCCAGCGCCTCGAGCCCGGCGTAGCCGCCGCCGACGAAGACGTAGGTGAGCAGCTCTTCGCGGCGCTTCGGATCCTCCGTCGCGTTCGCTTCCTCGAGCGTCTCGATCACGTGGTTGCGCAGGTAGATCGCGTCGGCAAGGCCCTTGAAGCCGACCGCGTGCTCGGCCAGGCCCGGCACCGGCAGCACCCGTGAGACCGAGCCGAGCGAGAGCAGCAGCTGGTCGTACGGCAGCTGCTCGGTTTCGCCGTATTTGGCCCGCAGCATCACCGTCTTCGCCTCGGGGTCGTGGCCGACGATCGAGCCGAGCCGCAGGTACGTCCGTTTGAGGATCTCCCGCAGCGGCGTCACCACGTGCCGCGGCTCCAGGGTCCCTGCGGCCGCCTCCGGCAGGAACGGCGTGTAGAGCACGAAGTTCGTCTCGTTGACCAGCACCAGCCGCGCCGACTGCCTTGGCATCACCTTCTCCAGCTCCCGCGCCGCCGCAGCGCCGCCGAAGCCACCACCCGCGATCACCACGTTCCAGGCCATGACCTCAACCTAGCACGCTTGTAACACGTTGTTACAAAGTGATTTGAAGCACTAGCCGCCTAGAGCTTCTCGCGGATGATCCGGTTGACCTCGCCGCCGTCGGCGCGGCCTTTGGTCTCGCGCATGACGGGGCCGACGATGGCGCCGATCGCCTTGCCGTTGCCTTCGCGGATCTTCTCGACGGCGTCGGGGTTGTCGGCCATCGCCTTCTCGACTATGGCCTCCAGCTCACCGGAGTCGGACATCTGGGCGAGGCCCTCGCGCTCGACGATCGCCTCGGGGTCTCCCCCCTCCACCACCATCGCGGAAAGGACTTTCTTGCCGCTGCCGTGGGAGATCTTCTTCTCCTGGACCAGCCGCACCAGGGTCGCCAGATCCGGGGGCGAGACCCTGGAATCGGCCGCGCCTCCCTCTACCTCGGCCTGGCGCAGCGCCGCCGCCAGCTCTCCCGTCACCCAGTTGGCCAGCACCCGCGGCTCGATCCCGTCCGCCTCCTCGACGACGTTCTCGAAGTAGCCGGCGGTGCGGGGGTCGGTCGACAAGGTGAGGGCCACGTCCGCGGGCACGCCCATCCCTTCGTAGCGCTCGATCCGCACCGCCGGCAGCTCCGGCAGCGCCTCGCGCGCTTCGCGCAGCATCTCCTCGGTCGGCGCCAGCGGCACCAGGTCGGGCTCGGGGAAGTAGCGGTAGTCGTGGGCTTCCTCCTTCGAGCGCAGCGAGGTGAGGCTGCCGCTGGCCGGGTCGAAGTGGAGGGTCTCCTGTTCGACCGTTCCCCCGCTTTCGACCAGCTCGCGCTGGCGGGCCAGCTCGGCTTCGACCCCGCGCTGGAGGAAGCGGAAGCTGTTCATGTTCTTCAGCTCGGTCTTGGTCCCGAGCTCGTCGCTGCCGGCCGGCCGCACCGAGACGTTGGCGTCGACCCGCAGGCTCCCCTCCTCCATGTTGACGTCGGAGACGCCGAGCTGGCGGATCGTCTCGCGCAGGAGCCGCGCCCACTCGGCCGCTTCGGCGGCGCCGCGCAGGTCGGGCTCGGTGACGATCTCGACCAGCGGCGTGCCGCCGCGGTTGAAGTCGACCAGGGAAGCATCGGAGCCGTGGATGCGGCCGGAGGAGCCGACGTGGATCGTCTTCGCGGCGTCCTCCTCGAGGTGGGCGCGATGGATGCGGACGTCGCCGAGGCGGCCGGCACCGCAGATCGGAATGTCGTACTGGCTGATCTGGTACGCCTTCGGGCTGTCGGGATAGAAGTAGTTCTTGCGGTGGAAGATCGAGCGCGGGGCGATCTCGCAGTTCAGCG
>JALYWY010000335.1 GCA_030852475.1 Actinomycetota bacterium
GCGGCGGCGCTGCGGGCGCTGGAGATCCACGCCGAGGCGATCCTGATGGCGAAGAACGGGGTGGAGGGGGTCTACGACTCCGACCCGGCGACGAACCCGGACGCCGAGTTCATCCCCTCGATCTCCCACCGGGAGGCGATCGAGCGCGGCTTGCGGGTGATGGACTCGACCGCGCTTTCCCTCTGCATGGACAACGATCTGCCGATCTACGTCTTCAACATGGGCGACGAGCGCAACATAGATAGGATCGTCTCCGGCGAGAAGGTGGGGACGCTGGTGTCGAATTCCCCTGCTGACTGAGAGGACGGGAACCGGTGGAGCTGATCGACGAACTGCTCGCAGACGCCAAAGAGCGGATGGCCAAATCGGTTGAGTCCAGCCGTGGCGAGCTCGCCACCGTGCGGACCGGCCGCGCCTCGCCGCACCTGCTCGACCGGATCACGGTCGACTACTACGGCAACCCGACGCCGCTGAAGCAGCTGGCCAACGTCGCCGCCTCGGACGCCCGCCTGCTCACGGTCACGCCCTTCGACAAGAGCGCGCTGGGGGCGATCGAGAAGTCGATCCAGGAGTCCGACGTCGGTCTCACCCCCAGCAACGACGGCAACGTGATCCGCCTGCAGATCCCGGAGATGACCGAGGAGCGCCGCCGCGAGATGGTCAAGGTCGTCCACGGCGTCGCCGAGGAAGGCCGGGTGGCGATCCGCAACGTCCGCCGCGACATCATGAGCGACCTGCGCGACCTGAAAAAAGAGGGCGAAGCGGGCGAGGACGACGAGCGCCGCGCCGAGGCGACGCTGCAGAAGCAGACCGACGAGGCGATCGCCGAGATCGATTCCCTGCTGAAGGGCAAGGAAGAAGAGATCCTCGAAGTCTGAGGACTGGGCGGCCGCCGGCGTGACCGCGCCCAAATACGTAGCGATCATCACCGACGGCAACGGCCGCTGGGCGCAGCAGCGCGACCTGCCGGTGATCGAGGGCCACCGGGCCGGCGCCGACGTGGTCAAGGAGCGCCTCCGCGACGCCGCCGAGCTGGGGATCGAGGAGCTGACCGTCTACTCGTTCTCGACCGAGAACTGGAGCCGGTCCGACGAGGAGGTGGAAGGCCTGATGCGGATGTTCGGCGAGCGGATCGCCTCCGAAACCCCGGAGCTGAAGCAGGAAGGCGTGCGGATGCGGTTCATCGGCCGGCGCGAGGGGGTCGACCCGGCGCTGGTGGAGCGGATGGAGTGGGCGGAAGGGGAGACCGCCGGCAACGATCGCATCACCCTTTTCGTCGCCTTCAACTACGGCGGCAGGGCGGAGATCCTCGACGCGGCGCGAAACTTCCAGGGGGACTCCGAGGAGGAGTTCCGCCGTCACCTCTACGCACCCGAGATGCACGACCCAGACCTCCTGATCCGAACCAGCGGCGAGCAGCGCGTCTCCAACTACCTGCTCTGGCAGTGCGCCTACTCGGAGCTGGTCTTCCGCGACGAGCTCTGGCCCGACTTCGACCGCGCGGCGCTGGAAGAGTGCCTGGGCCAGTACGAGACGCGGCAGCGGCGCTTCGGGAGCCGGACGTGAACATCGATCTCTTCGACGACGAGATGCTCGAGGCGGAGCCGCCGCCTCGCCGTCAGCGGCCGCCGCGAGAGCCGCGGCGGCGCAAACGCGGCAGCGGCGAGACCGCGAAGCGGATCCTCGTCGCGCTGCCGTGGATCGCCTTCGCGATCGCGATCACGGTGGCGGGAGGGGAGATCTTCGCGCTGGCGATGGTCGCGATCGGCGTCGTCGCGATCCGCGAGTTCGTCGCGATGGCCGATCGCTACCGGCCGCTGGTCATCCCCGCATACATCTCGGTCGCGGCGCTGATCGTCGCCGCTCACTTCGGCACCGCCTTCAACGTCCTCTACGTCCTCGCGGCGACGTTCCCGCTGCTCTTCTTCTTCGCGATCGACGCCCGCCACCGCGACAACGCCACCGTCTCGATCGGGGTGACCCTGCTGGCGGTGCTCTGGATCGGGATCCCGCTCTCCCACGCCGTCTTCCTCCGCGACCTGCCGGACCACGGCGCCGCGCTGCTGATCGACGTGCTCGTCGGCACCTTCGTCGCCGACACCGCCGCCTACGCGACCGGGAGGATGTTCGGCAGCCACAAGATCGCCCCCAACCTCTCGCCGAACAAGACCCTCGAGGGGCTGATCGGCGGCTTCGTGATCGGGACGATGGGCTTCTGGTTCGCCGGCCTCTACCAGGACTGGCTTTCCGGGGTGGACGCCCTGATCATCGGCGCCGCCGTCGCAGCCATGGCCCCGCTCGGCGACCTCTTCGAGTCGTTGCTGAAGCGCGACCTCGGCACCAAGGACACCGGCACCCTCTTCGGCCCCCATGGCGGCCTCCTCGACCGCCTCGACGCCGTCTTCTTCACCGTGGTGGTCGGTTACTACCTCGCGGTCGCGGTCGTTTACTGAGCCGTAAGACGGGCTCCGTATCCTCTGTAGGGAATGAAGAAGGTCCTCGTGCTCGGCTCGACCGGGTCCATCGGAACGCAGGCGCTCGAGGTGATCGGGCGCTCGGATGAGCTGCAGGCCGTCGGCCTGGCGGC
>JALYWY010000356.1 GCA_030852475.1 Actinomycetota bacterium
CGTTCCAGTTCACCCCGACGGTGGCGGCGGCCGGCGACCCGCAGACCAACACCTGGACGCTCGACATCGTCGACCAGGCGTCGGGGCTGTCGGGCGGGACCTTCGAGATCGTGTTCGGCGACGTGCCGCCGAACGCCGGCTATCCGCTGTCGGTGACGCAGACGGCGCCGGGCGCCGCGCCGCTCTCGACGGCCTACGACGCGGCGACCGGGGACATCACGCTCGACCTCGGCAACCAGACGATCGCCGTCGGCGTCGGCTCGACGGCGGGCGGGCAGCAGCACCTGAGCCAACTCTCCTCGACCTTCTCGCCGACCGGGGTGACCAAGGACGGCAACGCGGCGGGCACCTTCACCGGCGTCTCGATCGACGAGAACGGCTATCTCTACGCCAGCTATTCGAGCGGCTTCTCCAAGGTGATCTACCAGGTGCCGGTGGTCGACGTGCCGAACCCGAACGGGCTGCGGGTGCTCGACAACCAGTGCTTCGCGCTGTCGCGCGACGCGGGCTCGATGTTCCTCTGGGACGCCGGCTCCGGCCCGACCGGCGGGGTCGAGGGCTTCGCCCGCGAGCAGTCGACGACCGACATCGCGGGCGAGCTGACCCAGCTCATCCAGACCCAGCGCGCCTACTCGTCGAACGCCAAGATCATCCAGACCGTCGACGAGATGCTGCAGGAAACCACCAACCTGAAGCGCTGAAGCCCGGCGCGGCCTGAAAGGATCACCGCATGAGACACCCTGTGTCAAGCTGCGAGAGCGTTGTGGGCGACGGCGGCGTTGTGCAGCGCCGGGTGGTAGAGGGCGCCATCGGTCCAGGCGCGCCAGAGCACGCGTATCCAGGCACGGGCGAGGATGCGGATGGCGTGCGGATGGTCGCAGCCGCGGGCCCTGGCGCGCCTGTAGACGTCGGCGGCCCAGGGCGAGGCGTGTCGGGAGTTGTCGGCGAAGCAGGTGATCGCGGCGCGCAGGCGGTGGTTGCAGGCCCAGCGGAAGACGACGCCGCGGCTCTTGCCCGAGGCGTGGGTAACGGGGCTGGCGCCGGCCTCGGCGGCGAGCTGGTCACAGGTCGGGAAGCGCTCGCGGACGTTGCCGAGCTCGGCGAGGATCTGAGCGGCGCAGATGCGCCCGGCGCGCGGGAAGGACATGACGATCCGTCCGTCGGCCGAGTCGGCGACGGCCTGCTCGATGCGGGCGGTCAGCCTGGCGATCTCGCCGACCAGGCGCTCGAGCACGGCGGCGAGCGCTCGGACCATCTCGCCCTTGGCCTCGGATTCGGCCTCGTCGGCCAGGCCGGTCGGCGCGGCACGCAGCCGGGCGAGCAGCTCGGCGGGCGTGCGGCGGCCGCTATAGGCGTGGCTTGCGAGGAAGGCCTTCATCCGCTTCTCGCCGAGGCGCGCGGCCGCCTCCGGCGTCGGATAGCGCTGCACGAAGGCCAGCGCGATCGGCGAGTCGATGTCGGCGAAGACGGCGGCGGCGCCGGGCCAGAAGCCTTCCGTGAGGCTGCGCAGGCGGTTGGCAAGGCAGACGCGCTCGGCGACCAGGTCGTCGCGGCCGCGCACCAGGGCGCGCAGCGCCTTGATCTCGTCCGAGCAGGGCTGGAGCGGCCGGAAGCGGTGGCCGTCGGTGCGCAGGATGTCGGCGAGCATGAAGGCGTCGCCGGGATCGCTCTTGCCGCCGGCGGCGCGGTAGCGCGGGCGGCATGCCTTGACGACGTTGGGGTGGATCGGCACCACCGGATGGCCGGCGTCGACCAAAGCGTCGACGATCAGCCCGGTCGGGCGTTCGATGGCGATGGGAATGTCGCCGGCCGGCGCCAGCTTCGCCAGCCGCCGGCGCAGCTCCGCCAGGCCGGCGGCATCGTGTCTGATCTCCAGGCTGAGCAGCACGGCACCCGTCGCATCGACGATGCAGACGGCGTGGCCGGCGCCGCCCCAGTCCAGTCCCCCGAAATACGGCATGGGCAGATCCCCCTTGGTGGCGATATGCTACCGAGCGTCGGGAGGCGCTGCGGGACGCTCATCAATTGGCGCTCCGGGCCGATATCCCTGGCGCTCCACCCTGTTGCCCGTCGTGTCCTCCCGGCACCCGCCGCGCGGCGGGTCTCATGCTGGCCGTTCGCTGGCAAGCGACGCTGGCCGTCATGGCGGGTGCTCGGTGCGAGCCGAGCTTTTCACCCCGCATGCGGGGTGAAAAGCTCAACCACTGCAAAGGTGCACTGATGAGCGAGGCGCGCCGCCTGCTCGGGCAGGTCTTCGGCTTCCCGGACTTCCGCCCGGGCCAGGAGGAGATCGTCGCCGCGGTCGAGGCCGGGCGCGACGTGCTCGCGATCATGCCGACCGGCGGCGGCAAGTCGCTCTGCTACCAG
>JALYWY010000365.1 GCA_030852475.1 Actinomycetota bacterium
CCGGCGTTGCCCATCATCCCCGAGGTCGAGGAGACGTTGACGATCTTGCGGAAGACCTCTTTGCCCTCGTTGCGCTCGGCCTTCGCCGCCTCACGCCAGGTCGGGGCGAGGGCCCGGGCGACCCGGAAGGGGACGATCGTGTGGATGTCGAGCATCGCCTGGAACTGCTCGTCGGTCATCTTGTGGGCGACGCCGTCCCAGGTGTAGCCGGCGTTGTTGACGACGATGTCGACCGCGCCGAAGGCGTCGTTGGCGGCCTTGACCAGGTCGTCGGCGGCCCCCTCCTTGGTCAGATCGCCGGCGAAGACCGCGGTCTCGCCGTTGATCTCGCCGGCCGCCTGCTCGGCGACGTCGGCGTCGAGGTCGTTGATCAGCACCTTCGCGCCCTCGGCCACGAACAGTTCCGCGGTGGCGCGTCCGATTCCGCGCGCCGAACCCGTGACGATCGCGGCTTTTCCGTCCAGAAGTCCCATTGCTCCGTCTCTCCTTCGCTCGATGAAAAGTCGGCTCGGGAGGCTATCGGGATCGAGCCCTCCTGGTTGACTGGCCAGTCGATCCTCAGTTGAGGCGGATGCCGCCGTCCTCGGTGACCGTCCAGTGCGGGTTGTGGGCGATCTCCCACGGGTGCCCGTCGGGGTCGACGAAGACGCCGCTGTAGCCGCCCCAGAAGGTTTCAGCGGGCTCGCGGCCGATCGTTGCGCCCGCGCTGCGCGCTTCCTCGATCACCGCGTCGACCTCGGCGGGGGAGGCGAAGTTGAGCGCCAGGGTGACGCCGCCCCAGCCGCCGCCGTCCTCGACGCAGCTGTCCTCGGCCAGCTTCGCCCGGTCCCAGAGGGCGACGACCATCTCGCCGGCTTGGAAGAAGACGACGTCGTCATCCGGCTCGGCGCCGGTCTTCCAGCCGAGTGCCTCGTAGAAGCGCCGGGCGCGGCCAAGGTCTTCGGTTCCGAGGGTGATGAGGCTGACCCGCTGCTTCACGAGGACGAACCTAGCGCCCGACGGCTCGGTGGTCCATGGGTACGTCATGGGTCGCAGAATCACCACCGCTGCTTCTGTGGTCAATTCCCGATGAACACTTTGTCCAAATCCGGCACAATCGTTGGCGATGACAGTTCTGGTCGCCTACGCATCGAAACGCGGGTCAACTACTGAGATCGCCGAAACCGTGGCTGCGACGTTGCGTCGCGAGGGGTTGGGGGTCTGCCTGGAGCCCGCGGGGGATGTGCGGAGCCTGGAGCGGTTCGACGCCGTCGTACTTGGAAGCGCTGTCTATACGAAGCGGTGGCGCGGGGACGCACGGCACTTCCTCAAAAAGCACCGCAGGGCATTACGGCAGATGCCGTTCTGGGTTTTCAGCTCCGGGCCGGTGGGGGACCCGGCGCAAGACGACCAGGCATGGATGGAGCCGCCGAAGCTGGCCCACAAGGTCGAGGACCTTGGAGGCCGAGGGCACGTTGTCTTCGGTGGTTGCGTGCCGGCGGAGCCGCGGGGGACGATGGAGAGGGCAATGGTCGAGGGTATTCCGAAGGAGTACCGCGACCGCCGGGACTGGGACGAGATCCGCGCCTGGGCCAAGCAGGTCGCGTCAGATCTCGTCCCGGTCCACTCCTAGCCGTAGGCCTAGCTAGCCGGCCTCCGCGAGGGCGGCGAGATCGCGCGGGCGCAGCAGCGCGGTGAGGGTCGAGCCGTCGACGATCGCGAGACCGCCCTTGCGCAGCTTCGCCTTGGCGCCGGTCAGCCGGGCGACCTCGCTAGAGAAGTCCGGCTCGTGCCCGACGAGGAGGACGTCGCCGCGGCCCGCGGCGAGGGAGAGCGAGTCGAAGGGGCCGCCGCGGAGCTCTTCCGTGGTTTCCGGCTCGAGGCCAAGCGCCTCGCAGGCGAGGCGGGCGGTGTCCGCCGCGCGCACCTTCGGGCTGGTCAGGCAGGCGTCGATCTCCGCTCCCATCGCTGCCAAGGCCTCGCCTGCGGCGCGGGCCTGGCGCTCGCCCTTCTCCGTTAGCCGGCGGGCCGCGTCGTCCCCATCGCCGTCCTCGGCGTCTCCATGTCTAAGCAGATAGATCATTTTTTCTATCCAGTTTGCAGGTCAAACATCTGTTGGCTTTAGGTTTCCACTTTATTAGCCGATGCACATGTTTAATATGCCCGCGATGTTTGCCACCCCCGGCCGCAAGCTCCTGGTCGGCATGCTCGCGGCGATCGCCCTCCTGGCGGTGCCAAGCGTTGCTACGCCGGCCAGCAAGATCGTCATCTATGGCGCCCACTCGGGCGCGACGCTGACCCTGAGCACGAAGGGCGACAGGATCGTCGTCAAGGGCAATATGGCCCAGCGCCAGCCGAAGGGCTGCCGCTTCACCCGCGGCCATCGAGTCGCGGTCTGCACCCGCCGCGCCAACTCGATCGAAATCAAGATGGGCCCCTCGGGAGACTTCGTCCGCGTCGCCGAGCGACTGCCGGTGCCGCTGACGATCTACCTCGGGAACGGTTCCGACAAGTTCATCGGCAACGCCGAGCGCGACACCTGCTTCCCCGGCGGCGCCCGCCGCAACCGCTGCATCGGCGGCGCCAACAACGACACCTGCATCACCGGCCCCCGCAACAGCGACTGCGTCGGCGGCCCCGGCAACGACTACTGCCGCCACGGCACGGGCAGCGACGGCTGCTGGGGCGGTCGCGGCAACGACATCTGCATCATGGGCCCCGGCCAAGACGGCTGCCACGGCGGTCCCGGCAACGACCGCCTCTACGGCGGTGCCCAGCCCGACCAGCTCTACGGCGGCCGCGGCCACGACTACTGCAACGGCCAGAGCGGCTGGGGCAAGTCGCACGCCTGCGACGCCGGCCCCAGGCGCTGAGCCGAGCCGAGAAACAACTCGTTTTCCGGCCTCCAGGCTGTCGCGATCCTGTGCGCGTTTAGCCGGGAAAATGTTGAATAACGCTAAGTATTGATATAAGTACGACCGCTTTTCTCGAAAGTGGTGCCGATGCCACTGTCGATCTGAACGAAACCTGAGGGGGAGATGGGTCGTGGAAGCAGCTGGTCGTAGCTCGAAGTTCGTCGCCGTGGGGACCCTGCTTTGCGCGGTGCTCGTCGCGCTTTCGCTGGTCTCTTCCGGCGCGGACGCCGCGCCGGGCAAAGGCGGCCAGAAGCGAGGCTCGGGTGGCAAGCTGACGATCAAGATCTCAGGACTCCCCCGCGGCGAGCAGGGAACCGTCGTGCTGCTCGGCCCGAGGCAGTCATCTCGGGACCGCGGCAAGTTCCACCGGGTCATCACCAAGCTGGGGAAGGTGCGCTTGAAGGGGCTCAAGCCGGGCAGGTACCAGCTGCGGGTTCTCCCCGTCGTGATCAAACGCCGCCATGGAACGATCAAGCGTGGGGCGACCGCCTACCCCGCTCGTCGCAGCTTCAGGGTGAAGGTGCGCCGGCGTTCCTCGGCGCGGGCAACGGCGCGGTACAACACGATCCGGAACCCGGGGCTGCGGATCGTCGCGCCCCGGAGGGTGATCAAGGTGCTGGGCAAGCGGAGGAGCCCGCGGGCACTCGTCCTCCGCGGCGCCGGCTACCGGCGGGGGATGGTGCTCAGCTCGAAGCCCTCGGCCAGGCTCCCGCGGGGGCTTCTGGCGCGGGTGAAACGGGTCGAGTCAGGCCGCTTCCGCTCGATCGTTCAACTGCGCCCCGCGAGCATCTACGAGGTTGCGCCGAACATGAGCTTCCGGACGCGGCTGCACGTCAGCGACGCGGCCGCGGCAAGCGCCGGGATTACCTGTGAAGGCGGTTCCGGCATCAGCCCCTTCGTCCGCATCTCCGACGTCTGGGTCGACGGCGGCTGGACGACTTCGCGGGTGTGGCCGTTCGGCGACATCAAGACCGGGGCCAGGGTCGATCTCGCCTTCGACGTCGGCGCGGGGGTCGACGTCGCCTCGGTCCTGGGGGGATCCTGCCAGCTCACCTTGCCGGGCTTCTCGCTGCAGGGCTTCGCCGCCGGGATCCCGATCTACGGAGCCGTCAAGCCCGTCCTGACCGGAACGGCGGCGGCAGGTGTGCGGGTGAAAGCGGAGGGGACGGTGCGGGTCAACATGGGGGCGCGGGTTTCGGCGCTCCCGCCCCAGGCCGCTCCCTCGCTCGGCTTCGGCTCGCCACGGTTCACCTTCAGCGATGAAGTGTTCTCCGACGTCGGTCTCGGCTTCGGCCTCAAGACCGAGGTGGGGCTGGGGGTCAACGACGCAGCCAACATCCACGCCTCCTTCGGCAACAACCTCGACTTCCGCATCGGCGGCGGGGCCTGCCGCTGGGACCTGCGCCTCGGCACCTTCTCCGCCGGCGGCAAGCTCGGGCGGTTCGGCATCTCCACGCCGAGCACGCCGCCGCTGCTCGAAAAGAACCTCTGGCAGACGCCCTGCGGTCCGCCGCCGTTGACCGCGCCCCTGCTGCGGGCGCAGGCCGAGTGGAACACCGATGCTGACGTCGACCTGTACGCCTGGGACGAGGCCGGCAACGAAGCCTACTTCGCGAATCGCGAGGCGATCCCCGGCGCCGAACTGGTCGAAGACGTCATCCCCGGCGAAGCCGAAATCGTCCACGACCCGGAGCTGTTCAAAGAGAACCAGTTCCTCGGCCGCCGGCTCACCTTCGGCCTCTGCCTCTTCAGCGGCGTGCCTTCCGACGTGACGCTGAAAGTCCCCTACGTGCCGGACCCGCGCGGACCCTTGGGTGTCTACCCGGTACACCTGGCCCACGAGGGGCACGGGGTCGTGGTCGCGACCAGCCCGATCGGGCCGGGCTTCACCCCGCCGCCGGACTGGTGCCGGTCGGTGGCATCGGACTGAGCTGGAGGATCGGGATCGTGCGCCCGCCTCGAGCGGCGCTTTCCCGGTACCTGGAGAAAGGGGGGAAGACGCGGTCGGCCAGCGCCCACAACCGCGTCCTCTCCGCCTCGTCTTCGATCGCTTCCGCGCGGAACGGCCGCCCGTTCAGCCTCACCTCCGGGTTGGCCCGGGCGTTGTAGAACCAGGAGGGATTCTCAGGCGCGCCGGCCTTGGAGGCGATCAGCGTCACCCGATCGCCGTCGTGGAAGTAGATGACCCCGTTCCGCCTCGTCTCACCTGATCGCGCCCCGCGCGTCTCCAGCAGCGCGGTAGGGATGATCAGCCCCGTCCCGATGCGCCCGCCGGTCAGGCGCAAGAGGTGAGGATCGACCTTCCAGCCGACGTGCCGGGAGAGCCAAAAACCGAAGCGGGAAGCGACGAGTCTGGCCCAAGCTCGATACAGAAAACCACGAGAAGCCAGTGGATCCACGTGGCGAAGAGGTCTCGAGGAGCGCATCGCGGGCGACCTTATACCCAGCGCTCAGGAACTGAAGCCGAATATGCAACAGTACGGGAGCTTTTGTAAGGCAAGAGTTTGTAATGGCAAGGGAGAACAAAAGCTTGAAGCGCATGCCGGCCCATGAGTTCGTCCGCCGGCTGAAAACGCATGCCCATGAGTCAGATCGGCATTACACGTTCTGGTTAGGCGCTGGCTGCTCTGTGACTTCTGGAATTCCTGCAGCTGCGACGCTGGTTGGCGATCAGTGGCTACCGCGGCTGCACGGTTTCAAAAATCAACAAGATCTCTCCGTCGAGGAGTGGGCCCGGCTGAACTTCCCAGCGTACGACCCGGAGAATCTGGCGGCTTTATATGGCCCGGTTATGGACGTCTTATTTCCTCTAAAAGAGGATCGACAACGAGAGACCGAGCGACTCTGTGAAAAGGGTGTCCCTGGCTTCGGTTACGCCATCCTGGCAGCTTTGATGTCACGTCCAGACGGAGCCTTTAGCGCTGCAGTGACTACCAATTTCGACGATTTGATTGCGGACTCCATGTATGTCTATGGAGCCAAGCGACCCCTAGTGATTCAGCACGAGGCGCTGTCAGGATTCGTTCGGCCTGGGCGGGTTCGACGTCCACTCGTCGTGAAGGTGCACGGTGACCACCGACTAAACCCAATGCATACGACTGTTGAGACCGCGGAGTTGGAGAAAGGGATACGGAGGGGCATCCAGGGGTTGCTGCATGATCGGGGTGTCATCTTCATCGGTTACGCGGGCAATGACCGCGGGGTGCTACAAGCCCTCGAAGGGCTATCTCCCGAGGCAATTCCGCTTGGCGTATGGTGGGTTTCGCGTCGCGAACCGACTACCGCCATCCGCAAATGGCTTGAAGCACGTAACGCCACTTGGATACAGGTGGAGGGATTCGACGAGCTAATGCTCCTCTTTAGGGAGGAGTTTGAGATTGCACATCCGACGGCGCAGAAGTTCGAACGCATGATTGAGCGCTATCGAGAGACGTATGAGCACTTAGGAATCCGTGTAGAAGATCTTCCTGAAACGGCACCGAATTCCGAAGCACTGAAGGAGGCTGCGCGAAACGCCCGGGATACGGCAGAGGATTGGTGGAAAGTCGATCTCGAGGCCAGGCGGTTTCTGAACAACGATCCAGATCGAGCGGAGCGCATTTATCAAGAGGGAGTGGAACGACTCGAAGATTCACGTCTCCTCGGTAACTACGCCGTCTTCCTGGATACCATCCGGAAGGACCATAAGCGCGCAGAGGAGTACTACAAGCGCGCTTTAGCTCTCGATCCGGATAATGCGAGCGTTCTCAACAATTACGCGCTGCTTCTTACTCGTACCCGCAGAGATCCTGATCGCGCCGAGAAGTACTACAAACATGCCCTGACGCTGAATCCAGATAATCCGAATCCTCTCGGTAACTACGCCCTCTTCCTAGATACCGTCCGCAGGGACCCCGACCGCGCAGAGGAGTACTACAAGCGCGCTTTGGAGATCGATTCAGAGCACGCAAACAACCTCGGCAGCTACGCGGTTTTCCTAAAACGAGTCCGCAAGGACCCCGACCGCGCAGAGGAGTACTACAAGCGCGCTTTGGAGATCGATTCAGAGCACGCAAACAACCTCGGCAACTACGCACTTCTACTTGACGACGTCCGCAGGGACCCTGACCGCGCAGAGGAGTACTACAAGCGTGCCCTGGATGCTGAGCCAAAACACGCAAACAACCTCGGCAACTACGCGCTGCTCCTCTACGACGTCCGCAGGGACCCCGACCGCGCAGAGGAGTACTACAAGCGCGCTTTGGAGATCGATTCAGAGCACGCAAACAACC
>JALYWY010000081.1 GCA_030852475.1 Actinomycetota bacterium
TCGAGCAGGCGCGCGAGCACGGCGTGCCGGTGATCGCCCTCGCTGACGCCGATGCGGCGGAGCGGGCGCGGGGGGCCTGGAGCGGGCGCGTCCTCGCCGGCGAGGAGGGCGTGCGGGAGCTGATCGCTTCCACTGAGCCGGACCTCGTGCTGAACGCGATCGTCGGCGCCGCCGGGCTCGGCTCGACGATCGCCGCCCTCAGCGAGGGGATCGACGTCGCCCTCGCCAACAAGGAGAGCCTCGTGCTCGGCGGCGAGCTGGTGATGGCGCTCGCCGAGGCGACGGGGGCGCGGCTGCTGCCGGTCGACTCCGAGCACTCGGCGCTGTTCCAGCTTGTCAACGCCGAGGCGCCGGGGACGGTCACCCGGCTGGTGCTGACGGCCTCCGGCGGCCCCTTCCGCGGCCGCGACGACCTCTCCGGGGTCAGCGTCGCCGACGCCCTCGCCCATCCCACCTGGCGGATGGGGGGGAGGATCACGATCGACTCGGCGACGCTGATGAACAAGGGCTTCGAGGCGATCGAGGCCCACCACCTCTTCGGCGTCCCCTACGAGCGGATCGACGTCGTCGTCCACCCGCAGTCGCTGATCCACTCGCTGATCCACCTCAACGACGGCTCCACGCTCGCCCACCTCGGCTACCCCGACATGCGGGTGCCGATCTCCTACGCGCTCAACCACCCCGAGCGGGCCGACGTCGACGTGCCCCAGCTCGACCTCGCCTCTGTCGGTTCGCTCACCTTCGAGGAGCCGGACCTGGAGACCTTCGCCTGCCTGCGACTGGCGCTGGAGGCCGGCGCGGCGGGAGGGACCGCGCCCTGCGTCCTCAACGCCGCCGACGAGGTGGCCGTCGCCGCCTTCCTCGAGGAGCGGATTCCGTTCACGGCGATCCCGGCGGTGATCGAGGGAGTGCTGGGGGAGATGCCGGCGCGCCCCGTGGCCCACTTCGACGATCTCTTCGCCGCCGACGCCGAGGCGCGCGAGCGCAGCGAAGGCCAGATCCGGGGGTTGACGCCCGCATGAGCTGGTTCTGGGTCTTCGTCGGCTTCTGCCTGCTGATCATCCTTCACGAGGCCGGGCACTTCTTCGCCGCCAAGGCGACGGGGATGCGGGTCGAGCGCTTCTTCCTCTTCTTCGGGCCGACGATCTGGTCGTTCAAACGCGGCGAGACCGAGTACGGGGTGAAATCGATCCCGCTCGGCGGCTACGTGAAAATCACCGGCATGACCCCGGAGGAGGACATTCCCCCCGAGGTCGCCCACCGCTCCTATTACAAGCAGGACGTCTGGAAGCGGATCGTCGTCGTCGCCGCCGGCCCGGCGGTGAACATCGTTCTCGCCTTCGCGATCCTCTTCGGCGTCTACTGGGTCAACGGCCAGGAAGAGGTGGTGCAGAAGGTCGCCGAGATCAGGCCGGGCACGCCCGCCGCCAAGGTCCTCCAGCCCGGCGACGAAATCGTCGCGGTCGACGGACGGCGCTATCCAGGCCTGGGCACCGAAGAGCGACTGGTGAAGTTCGGCGAAGAGGTCGGCTCCCACAAATGTCCCGGCAAGCAGGTCGACGGCTGCGTCGCCGCCACGCCGGTGGAGATCGAGGTGCGGCGGGATGGGGATCTCAAATCCTTCACGGTGTACCCGCGGTACGACAAAGAAGCGAAACGGGCCCTGGTCGGTTTCTCCTACGGGTCGCAAGTGGTCGACTTCACCCCAGGAGAAGCCGCCTCGGAGGCCGGCAGCGCAATCTGGGAAGTCGCCGAGGGCACCTTCCACGTCTTCACCCACCTCTTCGAAGAGGAGCAGCGCGAGCAGGTCTCCGGGGTGGTCGGGATCAGCGACGTCGGCCACCAGGTGGTCGAGACCGGGCTGGAAAAATCCCTGCTCCTGCTGGCCTTCGTCAGCCTCTCGCTGGGGCTGGTCAACCTGCTGCCGATCCTGCCCCTCGACGGCGGCCACATCTTCTGGAGCCTGGTCGAGAAAGCGCGCGGCCGGCCGGTTTCCTGGCGGGTGATGGAAAAAGCGACCGTCTTCGGGATCTTCCTCGTGATGATGCTCTTCTTCCTCGGTTTGTCCAACGACATCGGCCGGATCACCGGCGAGGGGTTCGAAGTCCGCTAAGCGGGCTCAATAAGCTTCGGATATGGCTTCCAAGCGGCAGATATTCGTCGGCAACGTGCCGATCGGCGGCGGCGCCCCCGTCGCCGTCCAGACGATGACCAAGACCGAGACCGCCAACCTGGCGGCGACGATGGAGCAGATCCGCAAGGTCGCCGACGCCGGGGCGGACCTGGTGCGCTGCGCGGTTCCCCGCGAGCAGGACGCCGAGGCGCTGAAGACGATCGTCAGGGAGTCGCCGATCCCGGTGATCGCCGACATCCACTTCAACCACACGCTGGCGCTGAAAGCGATCGACGCCGGCGCCCACTGCATCCGCCTCAACCCGGGCAACATCGGCGGCCGCGAGAAAGTCGCCGAGGTGGCCGTGAAGGCGACCGCCGCCGGGACGCCGATGCGGATCGGGGTCAACTCCGGCTCGCTGCCCAAGCACCTGCACGAGCTGGAGCGCGAGAACTCGGTCGAGGCGCTGGTCCAGGCCGCCGTGGAGTTCGTGGAGCTGATGGAGCGGCTCGACTTCGAGGACTTCAAGGTCTCGATCAAGTCCACGAGCGTGCCCAACACCATCGCCTCCAACCGGCTGCTCGCCGACCGGATCGACTACCCGCTGCACCTCGGCATCACCGAGGCCGGCACCAAGTGGTCCGGCTCGCTCAAGTCGGCGGTCGGCCTCGGCACGCTGCTGGCCGACGGGATCGGGGACACGATCCGCATCTCGCTCTCCACCTTCCACGCGGAGGAGGAGGTCAAGGTCGCCTGGGAGATCCTCAAGGCGCTGCAGCTGCGCGAGCGCGGCCCGGTTCTGATCGCCTGCCCGACCTGCGGCCGCCTCCAGTTCGACATGG
>JALYWY010000368.1 GCA_030852475.1 Actinomycetota bacterium
CGTTGTCGGCCCAGGCGAAGCCGCCCGCGATCAGCATCGTCTCCCCCGGGCAGCTGACTTCGGCGCTGCCGGACTGACCGGCGGCGATCGCCGTGCCGTTCGGGGAGACCGCGGTCGTCACGTCGCCGAGCTCGAGCGCGCCGACCGATCCGTTGGCGATCTCCGAGCCGCCGACCGCCGCGACCAGGATCTCGTCGGTGCCGACCGAGTCATTGCGGATGTCGTTGGCTTCGACACCGTTTTCCTTGATGTCGTCGCTGTCGATCGAGTTGTCGACGATCTCCTCAGTGCCGACCGAGCCGGCTTTGATCTCGTCGGCGGTGACGGCGTCTTTCTGGATCTCCGGCGCCGCGACCGCGTCGGGCCCGATCGTCGGGTTGGGGAACACTCCGGTCAGATCGCCGCCCGCCGGACCGCTGGGCGGACGCGGAGAGTTGACCTGACCCTGAATCGCAGCGACCTGCTGCTTCAGGGCTTTGACCTGCTTCTTCAGCTGCTTGATCGCCTTGCCGCCGGAAGCCGCCGACGCAGTGGCATCCGCCCCCGCGATGGCGATCGGCATCACAACGACGGCCAGCACCACAGCGGCCATCACAACCAAGAGCTGCTTCGAGTTCATAACTGCACGCATTTGGGTCTTTCCTTCCAGTTGGTTTCACAGCCGCCCATCGAGAAGGACGACTCGACCCAAGCCTGCGAAGACCACGTTGCGACGCCGCTGCGGAGGCGTTGCGGGACCGGTGCGGGAGGAGGAGCGGGCCCTCCGTTTATCTTGCCCTCCAGAAAACAAAAGGCCGCATTTGCGGGCCTTTTGTTTTATACGGGGGCGGGATTCGAACCCGCGACCTTCGGGTTATGAGATTGATCCGTTGGGTCGGCTGGACTACGTGGAGCTAGGTTTCAAGCCGACTTCGCGAGATCGAACTACGTGGAGATCGGCTGGAATCTGTGGGGCTTCTTGCCCCATTTTCTTGCCCAGCGGACCGGCTTGCTGCGACATCTAGACCGGAGATGACTGCCGAAGCTCGCGACAAGCGGCCGCGCCGGGGTCATTGGGGCTGCCAAATCTTCCCCTCGACTCGGTCCGCGAGGTCGGCCGGCGGACCGAGGGCTCGCAACTCCGCTTCGTGTTCGCTCATGACCAAAGCGGAGACCGCCGCGTCGAAGGCATCTTCGGACCCGGCGGCCCGCTCGAGAAGGTCTCTCGGCTGCTCGGGAAAGTGCTCGAGTAGATAGTCGTGTCGCGCCGACCACCTGCCCTTGTTGACCGGGCCCGTTAGGGCGCGCGGATAGATCTCCACCACGCGCGGCCACCCCTCGGAGAACGGCCAGATGCCGAAGCCGTTCTTGGCAAGCGTCAACAGATGCGGCATCCCGCGAATCGAGCCAGTGCCCACAGCGCCAGCGCCACCGATCTGAAAGACAGACTTCGGACGCACCGCGTTCTCGCTTTTCTCGGTCTGCCTGTAGAGCCGTGCTTTCGGATGAGGATTTCGCCTACCCGGGCGCCCCCAGAAGGGGTCTTCACATCTTTCAAGCAGATCCTCGCCCTCATGCTCCATGGCAGACCATGCGTCCTCCCCGCTGGACCAACCGTTCTCCTCGCACCACCACGCGGGGAACGAAAAGGCGAAGTCCAGTCCGATGACCATGCGGGGCTCGGCTTCACCAAGCTCAAGAAGCTTCGCGATGAGCCCCCCGCGGCCAAGCCCGTTTCTCAGCTCAGTCAGCCTGCCCTGCCGGACCTCGGCTCGCCACAGAGACTCCGCCGACCCCTTGGCTCTGCCAGACCAGTCGACAGCGATGATTTGCACGGGACAATAGTCGCAGTTCTTTGTGGAGCACAGACGCTTCTTGCGCAAGGGAGCAGTGTTGCTACGGCCGGCCTAGGACACGTAGGCCTTGCGCACCATCGCGGCCGTCCATCGGTTCGTACCGTGGGCCGGGAGGACACCCTTCCTGTTCAGGGCCTCGGCGATCTCGACGAGGGACTTGCCTTTCGCGAGCAGCATCCCTATCTGCTTCCGCCGGGTGTAATCCCGCTGGTTGCACTCCGTGTGGGACAGCCGAACGTTCTCGGGGACGAGGTGCCCGCCGGCCGACTTGAGGGTCGGGTAGTGGTCGGGCGAGGGCGCCCACTTGGTGCGCGTATTCGCAACCGGATCGAATGCGGCTCGACCCTTGTGGTGGTAGCACTGCGGCATCTCGCACTTCAGCTCGAGGAGTTGGCCGCGCTCGGCCATCTGCACAAGGACACCCTTCACGCCAAGCCTGCGGAGCTCGTCCGCGACTGAGCTATCTGCGCCGCCGGCGCCAGCTGCTGCCTTCGCCACCGAATCACCTTTCCCGTGTAGTCGCCCTATTGCGTCCTGCATTCGCCACGTAGAGCGTCGCCTCGGCGACTGCCGACGTCACCACCCAAGCCTTCGCCGTCCAGTATCCCCAGGCGATCCATCGGAAGCTGCTCTCGTCGACGTAGCTACTGATTTCGCGTAGGGGAAGCCTATGACTGTCGGCTCTACAGGGGACGGTCTGATTATGAGCCCGGGCCTGAGGTCGGCTGGACTACGTGGAGCTAGGTTCAAGCCGAATTCGCGAGATCGAGCTACGTAGAGATCGGCTGGAATCTGTGGGGCACCTTGCCCCATTTCTTGCCCCAGCTAGATTCAGGGGATCGAACGGCTGCCGACTCCTCCTCAGGCTTCCAACGCCGCGGTGCGCGCCACGATGCAGGGCAATCGACGGCGCGATACCCGGCCCGAGAGGCGAGTTCGGTCGGCCCTCTTTGCCTTGGGTCTCCGCTTTCGAGTGGACTACCCAATTCGAGTTGCGACCCAAAGTCGACCTATCCACGCCGACATCGTCTTCACGCGAGCAAAGCTCGCGGTCTTCGTTGATGGCTGCTTCTGGCACGGATGCCCCGATCATGGCACCAGCCCTCAAAGAAATAGCCGCTACTGGACGGCAAAGCTTGCTCGGAACAAAGACAGGGATCAGCGGTATGACGCGCACCTTGCGACCGCTGGCTGGACCGTGGTCAGAATCTGGGAGCACGAAAACCCAGCCCTCGCAGCTGAGCAAATCTTTCGGCGCCTCAGGAAGTGACGTCAACGACCACCTGGGGTCGCTTGGCTTCAAGCGTCCGCCTGGCGATTTCCTGAAAGTGAGCTCTCAATGCTCGTGGCCCACTGTTCCGGTAGGAGGCGAGTACCTCTTGGTCCACCAGCACCGCCTGGAGATTGCCCGTTGAGGCAAGCTCTTCCGCATAGGTAAGGACCGAAGAACTGAACTTGCCGGTCGTCACCATCACGACGACATGAGCCTTGAGGAGAACGGCCATGCCGACCTCCTTGGCGAGCGCCGAGACGCCAACAGATTTGGTGTTCTTGCACTGCAACAGCCAGCGCGAGAAGTGGAGGTGCGCCCCCTCCGCGATGAGATCCACCTCAGCTCCTCCCGTCGTCGTGCCCCGCTCCCGAAGGCGCGTCGGAATCAGCGTGAGATCCGTGGCCATTCTCAGGGCCAATAGCTCTAAGGCCATGCCCTTGGTGTACGTATCCGAGGAATCGAGGTCTTCATAGATCTCCTGGAGGGGAGTCGTGAGCTTCGACTTCAAATCCGGCGGAATCCCGAACCCCTCTCCTTCGGGCAGGAGATCCACATCAACCTCCAGCAGCTTCTGCGTCGCCGCAACGGTGCCTGACTTTCCACCGCGACCGGCGGAGCCGACAGCATGCGTGATCCAGCCGTTCTCAGGGCTGGCAAGAGGCTTAAGGATACTTGCCGCAAGCTGGTCCGGTCTCTCAAAAATAGGACCAAACTCAGTTTCGACCGCGTCAATGACGGCTTTGGCTGGAATCGGGTTGCTCCCCTCAAGTAGAGCCATCCTTCGCAGAACCCGAAGGAAGGCTTTCTGTTCACCGGTGAGCGCCACCCACGTCTCGGCATCATGTATTGAGAGATCGGCAATCTCTTCAATCGCAGATTCGGAGATCTCGTACCCAGTGGCCGGCAGGACATCGGCCTTTCGTAGCCACTGGAGAAGCTTCGTATGGTGCGTCGTGGCCCGGGGCAGCTTCAAGCCGGCGTACTGCTGGAGGTAGTCCTGCAAGCTCGACTTGCTCACCTCCAGGCCGGCAGCTTGCATCTCCTTGATCGCAACTAGGACCTCGAATCCACCTAGGTCCCTGATGATGTGACGGGCAAGCAGTCGATAGAGATCCGCGTCGGTGGAGGTGGCAAGCGCCTCTTCGCCGAGCGGAGTCAACCCAGTCAGGCTGTCGGCTACGAGCCCGTACTTGCTCGCACCGAGAAGTGCGTTGTACGCCCGCGTGCGCTGCTGCCTCTGTCTCTCCGCTGGATCCTTCCGACTCGCGGCGGCATCCGCAAAAAAGGCTTTGCGTATCACCTCAACGATTGCATCCCTATCCCCCTGCTCATCCCGCACCGCTTCCAACATCGGTCTCAGAGTGATTTGACGAGGCGAGAATTCATTCGCCTCTGGGAGACGAGTCAGCCTGCGAGCCGAACCCGCGTCAAGCGGCTTGCTGTTCATAGTCCTCAATCCCCGAAAGCTGAGCCCGCAGAACCCGGCCTAACGCCTCCGCGAGGAGGGGCGGAACGGCATTGCCGATCTGACGCCATTGCCGCTCGATCGTTCCGGCTAGATGCCAGTCGTCGGGGAAGGTCTGCAGCCGCTTGACCTCCTCGATTCTCAGAATCCGGTTGCGCCAGTGCAGGGGACCCATGTTGTTTGAGCGACGGGCTTGGATCGTCCACGAGGGCAGTTCCGGGCTGAGTTTGAGCAGAAACGACCAGTAGCGTTTGCGCCACTCGAACTGGGGGTTCGGGTGCCCGCGCTTTGCCGTGAAGTAAAGGTAGTTGTCGCCCGGCGGAATCTCCTTCAGCAGGTGGTGGTATTTGCCGCCGGCGAAGTGACCGGTGTCGTCGGCGTTCTCCTCGGTGTCCAGGTCGCCGATCGCTTCGCCTGCAGTAACCCAAGGCAGCCGATGGGCGTTCTCGAGGGTGCTGCCCGGCTCCTTGGCGTGAGTGGGCTCGGGGAACTCGAATCTGCCGTCGAGCGTGCCGACGACAAAGAAGCGCTCGCGCATCTGCGGCACTCCGTAGTCGGCGGCGTTGATCACCTGCTTGGAGATCGCGTAGCCGAAGCCTTCGGCAGTATCGAGGATTAGCTGAAGCGCGCTTTCATGCACCTTGTAGGCGAGACCGGCGACGTTCTCGAGGATGAAGGCGCGGGGCCGCACCGCCTCGAGCACCGTCAGGTAAGCGTTAATCGTCTCCTCCCCGACCGCATCCTCGAGCGCGCGCGGCTTCTCGGTTCGGTAGAAGCGCGACTTCGAGAACGGCGGGCAGGGCGGCCCCCCAGCAAGCAGGTCGATCGGGCCGAGCGTCGCACCCTTCGAGACTGTCGCCAACAACTCCTTGGTCAGGTCACCGGCGGTGCCTTCGTAAAAGGGGGCGCCGGGGAAGTTGAGCTCATAGCTGGCGGCGCAGTAGGAATCGATGTCGGAGGCGAAGACGACGTTGAACCCGGCCCGCTCCAAGCCGAGGTCGAGCCCGCCGCAGCCTGAGAAGAGGCTGACGGCCTTCATGCGACAGCCAGCTGGCGGCTCTCTTGGCCGACCTCAAGCGCCGCTACTGCGGATTCCACTATCCGCTGCGCGAGCAGCACCGGCACGGCGTTGCCGATCTGCCGCACCCGCTCTCGTCGCGTGCCCTCGAACACGTAGCCGTCGGGGAAGGTCTGCAGGGCCGCCAGCTCTGGCGTCCGCAGCCGTCGCGTCTCCCAGTGGAAGGGGCCGGTCCAGGGACCCGGCGAGGCGTTTATCGTCCAAGAAGGAAGATCGGGACTGAGCTTGAGGAGAAAGTTCCAGTAGCGGGTCTCGGTCTCCCAGGTCGGGTTCGGGTGGCCTCCCCAGGCGGTGTGGGCCTTGTAGTTCCAGCCCGGCGGCACCGTCTTCAGGTGCTCAGCCCAGCGCCCTTCGACAACCTCCTCGGGCTCGAAGAACTCGTCTCCCGAGTAAGGGGCAAGCGCCGGCCCGGCAACCTCAAAGGGCTGCTTGCCTTCCTCCGCGGCAACATCAGGTGCCACATGCGTCTTTTCGGGTTCTCCCGGCCTGCGCTGCTTGGAGCCGAGTAGGAAGACTCGCTGCCGCCGCTGAGGAACGCCGTATTCGGCCGCGTTGGCAGTGACGAAGCGGAGCTTGTATCCGCGGGCGCGCGCAGCCCGTTCAAGGGCTTCCAGGACCGGTTTGTTGCGGGGATGCGTAATGCTGCGGACGTTCTCGAAGACGAATCCGTCCGCGTTGGACTCCCGCACCAGCCGCCAGAACTCCTCGACCAGGGTGCGGCGGTCATCGGGCCGGGCGAACTCTGGCGGCGGGGGCTTCTCCACCGCGCTTCCCGCCGCCCGCGCGCGACGGTAGGCGGCCTCGTCCCCGGCTTCCACCCAGTAGGCCGCCTTCGAGAATGGCTGGCATGGCGCTCCACCGACGACCAGGAGCGGATCGGAGTCTTCGAGACCCGCGAGCCGGCGCAGGTCTGCCCCGCTGAGCTCCGTCACGTCGGCGCATTCAACGGCACCGCCCAGGAACTCGGGATTGGCCTCGACCGTCCGGCACGAGACCTCGTCGTTGTCTACCGAGAGCCGCACATCGCAACCGGCGGCAGCAGCACCCAGGCTGAGACCGCCGGCACCGGCGAAGAGGTCGATGACGGGGATCCCGAAAGCCACGGAGACGAGACTTTATGAACCGAGGTGGACTGAAATATCTGGTCCTGCAGAGTTGAGAGGCGTGGGTCACGCCAAGCAGATAATTGAAGTGGGAGATTTTGCAAGAGCGAACACCCTCCCGGACCTCACCTTGCCCCAGGGCGTTTTTTGGCCGATTTTGAGACTCCCCAAAAACGCGAAAACCCGCTTAATAAGCGGGTTTGCGTCCTATAGCGGGGGCGGGATTCGAACCCGCGACCTTCGGGTTATGAGCCCGACGAGCTACCTGGCTGCTCCACCCCGCGGCGGACTGGTGATAGTAGCAATTTGACGCTTTAGACGGGCGTGTTTGGAGCTGAGGAGAAGAGAATTGCGCAGGGGTCTTCGCGGTGGCGCGGGTCTTTAGAGTGGCCGGATGCTTGAGGGGGAGAAACGGGTCGCGGTGATCGACGTCGGGACGAATTCGACGCGGTTGCTGGTGGCGGATGTGGCCGGTGGGCGGGTCTCGCCGCTGGAGCGGCGGAGCACGGTGACGCGGCTCGGCCGCGGGGTCGATCTGTCCGGCCACCTGTCGAGCGAGGCGATCGAGGACGTCTGCGCGGCGATCGGCGGCTACATCGAGATCGTCGAGGAGCTGGGCGCGGAGACGATCGACGCGATCGCCACCAGCGCGGTCCGCGACGCCGACAACGGCAGCGCCTTCATCGCCGAGCTGCGCGAGCGCTTCGCCCTCTCGGCCCGGGTCCTCGACGGTGAGGAGGAGGCACGCTCCACCTATCTGGGCGCCATCTCGGAGAACCTGCCGAGCGAGCCCACCCTGGTCGTCGACATCGGCGGCGGCTCGACCGAGCTGATCGTCGGCAGCGGCCGCGAGATCTCCTTCCACGACTCGCTCCAGGTCGGCGTCGTCCGCCACACCGAGCGCCACTTCACCGGCGACCCCCCCACCGCCGAAGAGATGGAAGCGCTCGCCACCGACGTCCGCGGCCTGATCGAAGGCTCGGTCGGCGCCGGGGTCGAAGCCCGCCACGGCATCGCCGTCGCCGGCACCCCCACCTCGCTCGCCGCGGTCGAGTTGGGCCTCGAGCCCTACGACCCCTCGCGAGTACACGGGCACGTCCTCGCCCTCCCCTCGATCCAGCGGATGCTCTCCCAGCTCGCCTCTGTCCCCCTGGCCGAGCGGGCCGAGACCCCCGGACTCCACCCCCACCGCGCGCCCAACATCGTCGCCGGCGTCGTCATCCTCGTCGAGACGATGCGCGCCTTCGGCCTCGAGGAGGTCACCGTCTCCGAGCACGACATCCTCTACGGCACGGCCCTCGCCGCCGCCCACCGGTAGAGGGTTCTCCACCCATCAAAACCCCTTTCCGTACTGGGTGGACAGTCTGTCTTGTCCAGAACGGACAGAATGGTCAGCCGCAGTAACGAAGAACTAAAAATCAGTACGACTTCCGTCTTCTTCTGAGTATTTTGTCGCACCGCCGATAGAAGTCCGGAAAAGACGGGTACATACTGAAACAGCCGGGCACGAGATGGGGTTCGCCTCACCTTGCTGACCGGGATATAGGGCTTGGGCGATTTGCCGCATCATGGCGCCTCCCGCCGTCTGGGCCCACCTAATAAAAGGCTTCCGGAGACGAACCCCTGCCCGTCACGGAAGCCACCTGAATCGGTCGTCAGAGATGGCGGCCGATTCTCGTTTTCCCAGTTCTCAAGCCAGATTCGACTTGCGCGGGTAGGCGACCTCGGGGTCGGTGAGGAC
>JALYWY010000372.1 GCA_030852475.1 Actinomycetota bacterium
GTGCGCTCGTCGAAGACGATGTCGAGCTCGCCCTCCTTGACCCGCTGGTCGAGCCAGGCGCCGCGGAAGACGAGGCGGCGGATCCAGTGGACGAGGCTGCGATTGGAGGGGCCGACCAGCTCCTCCCAGTTCTCGTTGATGTGCTCGCCGAGGGCGGAGCTGGGCTCGGCGATCTCGCCGCTGACCGCCAGATCGAGAAGATCGTCCAGCTCCTCGCCGCTGAGGCCCTGGTCGACGAAGCGAAGCTTCACCGCCGCCTGCTCGACCCGCTGCGCGAAGTCCTCCTCGTTGAAGGCGAAGCGGAGCTCTCCGTACTCGAGCACGTAGTCGGAGCCAGACTCGTAATTCCCTCTGCGGGTCGTTTTCTTATCCATGAGTTGAAGCCAGTCCGTTCGCGCAAGCCCGGCGCGAACAGGTGCAAGATCTTGCCGATCATCGTAGAGACGTGCCCGCTTGGGCCGGTGGCTGAACGCGTGGTTGCACCCAGCGGCCGAAATCAGGGGGGAGAAACCAATCGAGGTGCCCCCTTATGAGGGGATGAAGAGCGGCCTCGAGAGCTTCCCGGTTGCGCGAGGCTTCGGGGCGCGCTTCCGCGGCCTCAGCCACCGCGATCGCGCCGGGGCCGGACCCGGCCTTCTGATCCCGCGCTGCGCCAGCGTCCACACCTTTGGCATGCGCTTCCCGCTCGACCTCTACTTCCTCGACGGCGAGGGGCGGGTCCTCTGCGTAAAGCGTGGAGTGCCGCCGCGCCGGGTCGTCTGGTGCCCCGGAGCTCGCAAAGTGCTGGAGATTCCCTCGTCGCAGGGGGAGAGCCGGCCGCCTTCAGGACTTAGGCGGCCATGTTGCCCCAAAGAGAAGAGATAGCCAGCCTCGTCGTCTGCGAGGACGACCACATAACCCTCGATCTGCTTTGCGAGAACCTCGCCGCCGATCGTTTCGGCGTCATGCCCGCGCCCAGCGCCTCCGACGCGCTGCGCCTTTGCAGGTACAACCACCCGGACCTGCTCCTCCTCGACTTGACCCTGCCCGATGCCTCCGGCCTCGACGTCCTGCGCGAAATCCGCGAGGCCGACGGGATCGACTCCCGCTTCGACCCGCGGCTGCCGGTGATCGTCCTCACCGGCCGCGGCGCCGACACCGACAAGGTGCGCGGCCTCGACGCCGGCGCCGACGACTACCTGACGAAGCCGTTCGTCTACGGCGAGCTGCGCGCCCGCATCGGCGCCGTCCTGCGCCGCCGCACTCATCCTCAGGAGGGCCCCAGCCGCGTCGGCGACCTCGTTGTCGATCCGCTGCGCCGCCGCGTCACCGTCGGCGATCGCCAGGTCGCCCTCTCGAAGAAAGAGTTCGCCCTCCTCCGGGTCCTCGTCACCGACCCGACCCGCGTCTTTTCCAAGGAAGAGTTGTTAGATGCGGTATGGGCCTACCGCGGACCTTCCAAGACCAGAACGCTCGATTCCCACGCCAGTCGGCTGAGGCGCAAGCTCGACCCCGAGCGCGGTCGCTTCGTCGTCAACTGCTGGGGAATCGGCTACCGGCTGATCGACGGCTAGGGCCCCTCGGTCTCCTCGCCCTGGTCCTGCTCCTCTCCGGGCTGCTCGCGCCGGTCTCTTCGGCTTCCTGGTCCTTCCTGCCCCCCTCTCCGTATGACGAAATCTCGCTGCGATCTCCGGCCCGCGGAGCCCTGGGACTCTTCGGCACCCAACCGGGCGAACCGGGGCTGATCGTCTTCAGCAACCCTTGCGAAGGCGACTACGAGACGAACGGCTGCGGCGAGCCGCGCCCCGAGGACGGCCTGTACCTGGTCCGCCCTGACGGCAGCGGCAAGCGCCAGATCCTCTCCGGCTTCGGCGCCAACCGTCCCCGCTTCTCTCTGGACGGCCGCTGGATCGTTTTCCAGGCCGGCTATCCGGGCATGTTCGCCTCCGATCTCTACAGGGTGAACGTGGACGGGAGCGGTCTGCGGCAACTCACCAGCGGCCCCGACCAGGATCACAGGGCCGAGTTCCTGGCCGACGGTCGCATCATCTTCGCCAGCGAGAAAGTCGACGAACGGGATGGCTTGTTCGTGATGGACCCCGATGGGAGCAACGTCAAACGGGTGACCAGCGCCGTCGGAGCGGCCAGCACCGACGGCCGCCGGATCGCGCTCTCGCGCTGCGAGGGAGAAGGGCAGGAAAAACGCTGCAACATCTACCTCTACCGCCCGGACGGCTCCCTGATCCGCCGCCTCACCGAACCTGCTCGCATCGACTTCGACCCGGTGATCTCGCCGAACGGCAGGCTGGTCGCCTTCCAGCGGACTCTCGGCTACGCAGGCCAGGCCATCTTCCTGGTTCGCAGCGACGGCAAGGGAAACGCCTGGCCTCTGCCCAAGCCGGCGGACGAGGAAGAAAAAGATTTCGTCCGGCATGACCCCGTCTGGTCACCGGACAGCCGCAGCATCCTCTTCCGCGAGAACAACCGCTGGAACTACCACAGCGAAAGCCCCAGCTCCTACCGCTTCGGGGTCAAGCCGATCCGGGGAGGAAGGGCGGTCTTCGTCACGCCCGAACTGGACAAATACCGGCGGATCTGGGCGGAACCGGACTGGGGTGCCCGACGCTGAGAGAAGCGCCCCGGCTTCCACCGGGGCGCTCTCGCGCTACTTCTTCGCCTTCACCTTGCTCTTCTTCTTCGCCTCCGCCGGCACCTCGAAGTGCATGATCGCCAGCTTGGTGGCGATGCCGTCGGAGTCGTCCTCGAGTCGCTTGGCTGCTTCCTTCTGGATGTCGGCGGCCTGCTTCACCGCGCTGGAGAGAACCTTGTTCAGGTCTTTCCAGCCCTTCTCGTCGAGGAGGAGGGGGGTGTCGGAGAGGTGGGAGTCCTTGCGACCCTCGATCGTTCCCGCCGACATTGCCTCGGTTGCGCTCTGGCCGATCGACTCCAGGATCGAGCCGGAGATGCCCTTGCGGGCCGAGGCTGGGATCCTGCTCCAGTCGGCGTCGCTGAGGAAGGCGCGATCGGTTGCGCGGTAGAAGTGCTCGACCGCCCCGCGCCGAGGCTCGGTTTTCACCAGCTCGACACAGTCGTACTCGAGCAGCGTTTTGACGTGGTAGCTGACGTTGCCCAGCGGCTCGTTGAGCTCCTGGGCCAGCTGGTTCGGGCTCGAGATCCCTTTATGGAGGGAGCTGAGGATCCGTACTCGCAGGGGATGGGCAAGGGCCTTCGCAAGCTGCTGCGTAATGCCCTCTGGGGAAGTGCGGGACTGTGGCAAAGGAGAACCTCCGTTTCTTCACTCGGGCGGGGGAAGGGATTGGGGTGGCAAAGAAACACCCGAGTTACTAGACAAGTATTCCAAAACGCTCCGTCGTTACCTCTCCTGATAGAGAAATATGCAGTAAAGAAAACTGACCTCTGTAATCGGCTTAAGTTTGGCTGAAAGATTTGGGAACCCAAGTGTTTGGGTTTAGGGTCTACAGGGAGCGCGCCCCCCTTTCGATGCGCCTGGCCGAGACCGCTTGAAAGGGCGGGCGCGCTTTTTCGGCACTCTCATAAGGCGCTTTTTCCGGGTTCGGGTGTCGCGGGCGGGGGAGAGAGCGCCGCCGCCGCTCCTTAGTGGGGCATGTCCGAGAGGCGAGAGGCATAGCCGGTGGCGTTCGAGCTTGCCCAGGTCGTGGCCGAGTTCCCCCTGGCCGCTTCGTTTGCGATTGCAGGTGGCATTTCCGTGGTTCGCGAGGGGCGGCGCAGGAGCTCGCTGAACGAGGCGGTGCACGAGCTTCGCCGCCCGCTGCAGGTCTTGGCACTCTCCTTGCCGGCCGATTCGTCGGAACCCGCAGGAGTCGATTCCTCGCTGCGACTGGTGGCTGCTGCGGTGGAGCGGCTCGAGCGCGAGATCAACGGCGACGGTAGGGGGCTGACTATGTCGGCTCCGTTCGCCCTGGGGCCGCTGGTCGAAGCTGCCGTGGAGCGATGGCAGGTGCGGGCCCGTTCTGAGAACCGGTCTCTGAGCTTGTGCCTGGAGGCAAGCGAGGTGCTCCTGCACGGAGACGAGACAGAGCTCAGCCAGGCAGTAGACAACATGATCAACAACGCCTTCGAACACGGAGGCGGCGAAGTGACGGTGAAGGTACGCGAGGAAGGTGGCTCGCTGCGGGTGGCGGTTCGGGATTGCGGCCGTCCGGCTCCCGCTTCTCCAAGGGAGAACCGGGTGGGACCGTGGGCTCGAATCAGCGGCCGCACCCGTCACGGTCACGGGTTGAAGGTCGTGCGGCGGGTGGCGGAGCGGCACGGCGGCAGCTTTCAGCTACGGCGGTCGGCCGGTGGCACGGAAGCGCAGCTGGAGTTGCTACCGACCGGAGTAGAGCGATGAGCCGCCGGGGCCGGGCTGTCGGTTTCCTCCTGGCGGCGCTGCTGGCCGCGACCGCGGCCGCCGCCGTTGCCGACGGCTACGGCGACCGCGTCGTCAAGGGGTATGGGGAGCTGCGCCCGGTGCTGGTCGCCTCCGCCGACCTCCAGGCTGGAGAGGAAATCGATCCCAGGATCGCCGCCGAGGGCCTCGAGGTGCGCCGGGTACCGGTTCGCTTCGCTCCCCCTGGGGCGCTGGCGGCGCCGAGCGAGGCGCTGGGCCTGGCTCCCGGCGCCACCATCCCGGCGGGTTCTTATCTGGTCGCCTCTCAACTGCGCCCGGCTGGCGCCGCCCGCGAAGGCGCGAGTCTCGGCGACGGACGGCAACCGGTGGAAATCGTCATCAGCGGGGCCGGTGCCCTCACTGCCCTGGGAACGCAACCGGTGGGCTCGAAGGTCGACGTCGTCGTCACCGCCGAACCGGATGGTGCGGGTGACGGGCGCACCTACGTAGCCGCGGCGGCTGTTCCCCTCCTCGGGCTGGGACCGGGAGGCGAAGGCGGGACGGGAGAAGCGACTGCCACCCTCGGACTGACCCGCCCGCAGGCGCTGCAGCTGATCGCCGCCCAGAGCTTCGCCCGGCGCGTGACCGTGATCCCGAGCGGCTGATGAGCACGCGCGAGCGGGACATCGCCGAGCTGGCCTCGCGGCTGCGGGATCGACTCGTGGAGGAGCGCCGGGCGGAGGCCGCGGCGGGGCGGAAGGCGGAAGAGGAGTTCGGCGACGCGGTGCGGGCGCTGGTCGACCGCGATGCGGCGGTCCTGCCGCCGCGCGAGCGCGAGCGGGTTGTCGAGCGGATCATCCGCGACAGCGTCGGCCTGGGGCCGCTGGAGGTGCTGCTCGCGGACCCCGCCGTCGAGGAGGTGATGGTGAACGGCCCGGGCCGGGTCTACGTCGAGCGGCGGGGGATGCTCGAGCCGACCGACGTCTGCTTCGAGAGCGAGGAGGAGATGCGCAACGCGATCGAGCGGATCCTGGCCCCGCTCGGCAGGCGGGTCGACGAGCTGAGCCCGATGGTCGATGCCAGGCTCGCCGACGGGTCCCGGGTCAACGTCGTCATCCCGCCGCTGGCGATCGACGGGCCGGCGCTCTCGATCAGGCGTTTCGGCGCCACCCGGCCGGACCCGGATGAGCTGGTGGCGCTGGGAACGCTGACCTCAGAGCAGCGGCGCCTGCTCGCCGAGGCGGTTGCGAACCGCCGCAGCGTCCTCGTCAGCGGCGGCACCGGCTCCGGCAAGACGACCTTGCTGAACGCCCTTTCCAGCTTCATCGCCGCGGAGGAGCGGGTGGTGACGATCGAGGACGCGGCTGAGCTGAGGCTGCAGCAGCCCCACGTCGTCCGCCTCGAGAGCCGGCCCGCGGGAGTCGAGGGCCGGGGCGAGGTGACGATCCGCGACCTCTTGCGTAACGCCTTGCGGATGCGGCCGGACCGGATCGTGATCGGCGAGGTGCGGGGCGTCGAGGCGCTGGACCTGCTGACCGCCCTCAACACCGGCCACGACGGGGCGCTCTCCACCGTCCACGCCAACTCGGCGGCGGATGCCCTCAGCCGCATCGAGACCCTGGCCCTGATGGCCGGAGTGGGGCTCCCCCATGAGGCCGTGGCGGAACAGGTGCGAAGGGGGATCGACCTGGTGGTCCACCTGCAGCGCCGGGCCGACGGCGCTCGCCGCGTCACCGAGCTGGCGGAGGTGGGATGACGCTGCCGGTTCTGATCGGCGCGGCTGCCGGTGGGCTCGGCGCCCTGGCGGTGCGGGAGGCGCTGCTGGCGAGCCCGGCGGTGGCGCAGTGGCTCCGCCAGGCACTGGAGCCGTTGCGACGAGCGGGGGAGGAGGGTTATGCGCCTTCGACTCTCGAGCGCCGCCGGCTGGTCGCCCTGGGCACGGCGGCCGCGATCGTCGGCGGCTGGTTCCTCGGCGGACCGGCGCTGGCGCTGCCGTTGGCGGTGGCGGGGCCGGCAGCGGTCGGCTGGGCGATCGGC
>JALYWY010000255.1 GCA_030852475.1 Actinomycetota bacterium
CCCTCCTCCTGCTTGGCGGTGAGATAGCCGGCGGCGGCAAGCCGGGCGGGCTCCTCGTAAGCGGTGGTGTGGGGAACAGGCCAAAAGTTCTGGATCGAGCTCTCCATCGCCCGCTTGATGTCATAGGAGGTCATCTCGCCGAACTCCGCCAGCACAGCCATCAGGGCGTAGGAGGTGCCGGTGAGCTTGATCGGTTTCGGCTTGCTTTTCACAATTCGAAGCGTATAGTACGAGACGTACTATTGGCAATAGCGACGGCGGGAGGCCGAAAATGCCCAAGACCGATTCCGACTTCGACGCCGTCATCGTCGGCGCCAGCCTCGCCGGCTGCGCCGCTGCGATCCAGTTGGGGCGCGCCGGCCACCGCGTCGCGGTCGTCGAGAAGCAACCTGACCCGAACGCCTTCAAGCGCGTCTGCTCCCACTTCATCCAGGCCGGCGGGATGCCGACCCTCGAACGCCTGGGACTGGTCAAGCCGATGGAAGCGGCGGGCGCGAAGCGGCCGCGGGTGCACATGTGGACCCAGTGGGGGTGGATCGAGGCGCCGCCGGAGCGGGCAGGCAGGGGCATCAACCTCCGCCGTGAAGTCCTGGACCCGATGGTCCGCTCCCTCGCCGCCGAGACGCCGGGGGTGGAGATGATGCTGGGCTGGACCGCCGAGCGGCTGCTGGACGAGGAGGGAACCTTCGCCGGCGTCGAGGTCCGCAACCCGCAGGGAGAAGAGCGGCGGATCCATGCTCCCCTCACCGTCGGCGCCGACGGCCGCGACTCGCGAATCGCCGAGCTCTCCGGCGTCCCCGTCAAGACCTACCCCCACAACCGGGTCGCCTACGGCGGCTACTTCGAGGGCGGCGCCCCTCCCCACTCCCCCGACGCGACGGCCTGGTTCATGGACCCGCAATGGGGCGCGGGCTTCCCCACCGACAACGACCTCACCTTCTACGCAGCGATGCCGACCAAGGACCGCCTGCCGGAGTTCAAGCGCGACCCCGGGGCCGCCCTCGTCGACTTTCTCGCCGACATGCCCGAAGGGCCGCCGATCCGCGAGGGTCGGCTGGCCGGCCCGGTGATGGGCAAGATCGAGATGACGAACCGGATGCGCACCCCGACGGCGCCTGGCCTGGCGCTGATCGGCGACGCCGCCCTCGCCACCGACCCGCTCTTCGGCGTCGGCTGCGGCTGGGCTTTCCAGTCCGCCGAGTGGCTCTCCGAGAGCGTCGGTCCCGCCCTGCAGGGGACCGAGCCCCTGGAAAAGGGCCTTCGTCGCTACCGGCGCCGGCACGCGAAGGAGCTGCGCGGGCACGCCTTCTTCATCCACGACTACTCGACCGGGCGTCGCTTCAACCCGGCCGAGCGGCTGGCCTGGTCCGCCGCCGCGCGTGACCCGAAGGCGGCGACCCTGCTCGACGCTTACGGGACGCGGCAGATCGGGCCGGCGCAGATGTTTCCGCGGATGTTCCCTCGCGCGATCGCCGTCAACGCCCGCCACGCGCTGGCTCGATGAGGGCAGAGGTCGAACGCTCGAGCCTGCTGGCAGGCGGCACGCGGACGCGCCTGGTCCAGGCCGGGCCAAGGGAGGCGAGCGAGGCGGTCGTCTTCGTCCACGGCAACCCCGGCTCGGCCGACGACTGGGAGCGGCTGGCGGTCGCGGCGGCGGCAGCCGGCAAGCGGGCGGTCGCCTTCGACCTGCCGGACTTCGGCGAGACCATCGCCCCGGCGGACTTCGAGCACTCGGTGTTCGGCTACGCGGGGTTCGTCGGGGAAGCGATAAGCGAGCTGGGGATCGAGCGCGTGCACCTGGTCATCCACGACTTCGGCGGCCCGATCGGTCTGGTCTGGGCGATGGCGCACCCGGACGCCCTGGCCAGCATCACTCTGATCAACACCGGCCTGCTGCCCGGCTACCGCTGGCACAGCATCGCCCGGGTCTGGCGCACGCCGGTCGCCGGCGAGGCCCTGCAGGCGTCCGCCAGCGGGCCCTTCTTCCGCTTCATGATCAACCTCCAGGAGCCACGCGGGCTGCCCCGCGAGTTCGTCGACCGGATGCACAGCCAATACGACCGCCGCACCCGCAAGGCGGTGCTGAAGCTCTACCGCGCGACCCCGGACCCCGGCGCGATGTCGGAGAACCTGATCGGCCTCTTCCGCCCCCGCGACATCCCGGCGCTGGTGGTCTGGGGCGAAGACGACGCCTACCTCTCCTCTTCCTTTGCCGCCCGCCAGCGCGAGGCCTTCCCCTCCGCCGACGTCCACGTGCTGCCTGCCAGCGGCCACTGGCCCTACGTCGACGCGCCGGAGACCGTCGAGCGGCTGCTCGCCGAATTCCTCGGCCGGGTCGGGACGAAGACCCGGTCCGCCTAAGCGGCGAAGCGCGCTTCCGAGCGGGCCTTGGCCTTGGCGGCCTCGACCTCGCGGTTCTTCGGCGGCGCCTTGGTGACCAGGCGGTCGAGCAGCTCGCGGGTCGCGGCGGCCACCGCCTCGACCGCCTCGTCGAAGGCCTCGGCGTTGGCCTGCGACGGCTTGGTGGAGCCGCTGATCTTGCGCACGTACTGCAGCGCCGAGGCCTGGATCTCCTCGTCGGTCGCGGGCGGATCGAAGTTGAAGAGCGTTCTGATGTTGCGGCACATGCCGGGACTCCCGCATAGAGGAAGGGGCG
>JALYWY010000267.1 GCA_030852475.1 Actinomycetota bacterium
CTGCCGACCAGCGCCGCTCGCGCCCCCGCCCGCGCGGCCACGCCCGCCGACCAGAGCGCCTGGCCGGCGAGCGCGATCTGCGCTGCCACCAGAATGCCCAGCAGCAGGAACGGGACCACCGCGACCAGCTCAACCGAAGCGGTCCCCTCCTCCCCGTGCGCTGCTTTCCCGGCTCCTGGCGACATGGCTCAACCGTGCCGGGACAACCCGCACCTGTGGTGCGCACTCCGCAAATTCTTCGCCTCGGCTCACGCACGCCTTCGTAAACTGAGGGGATGCGCATCGCCCGCAACGTCGCGATCATCATGCTGCTGGCCCTGATCGTCACCGTCCTTCCCAGCGGCGACAACTTCGCCGATGCCCTGCTCACCGCCCTGACCATGGGCCTGCTCGCCGGGATCTCCTGGATGGTCTACACCGTCAGCCGCGAAAACCAGCTGACGCTGGCCACCCTCAGCGACGGCCGCCGCGCGATCCTCTACGGCGCCGTCGGCCTGATCGCCCTGCTGATCGCCGGCAGCGACAAGATGATGGGCACCGGCGGCGGCACCCTGCTCTGGATCCTCCTCTTCATCGCCGCCATCGGCGCGATCTGGCGTGTGTGGGTGGAGGCCAACACCCTCGGCTGACGGCTCCTAGCCGTGGGTCATCACGACGATGCCAGTGATCAGCGCCGCGGCGACGCAGGCGAGCGCCAGCGCGCCGACGACCGCCGCGGCCGTCGCCGCCACCGTCCTGCCGCTGCGGCTCAACTCGACGAACTGGCTCGCCCCCCAGATCCCGACCGAGAAGGCGAAGGTGACGCCGATGCCCCCCACCGCGGCGGCGGCGATGGTCGACAGCAATTCGTCGGTGTGGACGATGGTCGCGATCATCCGCCGGCAGCCTCCACCGGGGCGCCCTGCCGTGCCCGCTGAGCAAAGGCGAGGGCGATCATCCCGAGAGCGATGATCGTGACCACGACCGGACCCACCGCCCCGTTCCCGAAGATCCGCGTGAACCCGTAGGTGAGGGCGCCGATCCCGGCCGCCGCAGGCAGGGTCAGCAGCCAGGCCATGAAGATGTTGCCGGCGACGCCCCAGCGCACCGCCGAGAGCCGCTTGCCCGCCCCGGCGCCCATCACGCCGCCGTTGATCACGTGCGTGGTGGAGAGCGGGAAGCCGTAATGGGTCGAGGCGAGGATCACCGCCGCGCCCGCCCCCTGGGCCGAGAAGCCCTGCGCCGCGTCCATCTTGATGATCCGGGTGCCGGTCGTCTTGATGATCCGCCAGCCGCCGCTGTAGGTGCCGAGGGCGATCGCGGTCGCCGCCGAGAAGATCACCCAGAATTCCGGATCGGACCCGGGCGCCTGGTTCCCGTTGGCGATCAGCGCCAGGGTGATCACGCCCATCGTCTTCTGCGCGTCGTTGGTCCCGTGCGCCAGCGCCAGCAAACCGCCGGAGACGATCTGCCCGTAGCGATAGCCGCGGGTGACCAGCCCGGGCCGCTGCCTGCCGACCACCCGGTAGGAGATCCCGATCGCGATGCCGGCGACGAGGAAGGCGAGGACCGGGGCGACCACGGCGGGGATCAGGACCTTGCCGAGGACGCCTTCGGCGATCACCGCGTCGAAGCCGACGGCGGCGACGGCCGAGCCGACGACGCCGCCGATCAAGGCGTGGGAGGAGCTCGATGGCAGGCCGAAGTACCAGGTGATCAGGTTCCAGGCGATCGCCCCGATCAGGCCGGCGAAGACGATCGTCGGCGTGATCACCGCGGCGTCGACGACGTCCGAGGCGACGGTGGCGGCGACGCTGATCGAGATGAAGGCCCCGACGAAGTTGAGGATCGCCGCGAAGGTGATCGCCACCTGCGGCCGCGCCGCCCCGGTCGAGATCGAGGTGGCGACCACGTTTGCCGTGTCGTGGAAGCCGTTGGTGTAGTCGAACGCCAGCGCGGTGGCGATGACGATGACGAGGATGATGTCGGCGCTCATACCGGCGTGACCAGGGTCACGAGTTCTTGATGACGATGCCCTCGATTATTTGAGCGGCCGTCTCGGTCGCGTCGATCGCCTCCTCGAGGACGGCGAACATGTCCTTCCAGCGGATCACGACCATCGGGTCGATCCCGTTGGAGAAGAGCGAGGCGACGGCGTCGCGGGAGACCCGGTCGCCGTCGTTCTCGAGCCGGTGGATCTCGATCCAGTACTTGTCGAGGTCCTTGAACTGCGGCAGCTGCTCGAGCCCCATCGCCAGCTGCTCGCAGGAGGCGACGAGGATTTTGGTCAGCGCCTGCGCCTGCTCCATCGGCGCCTCGATCTTGTAGAGGCCGAGGAAGTCGGCGGCCTCCTCGGTGAAGTCGACGATGTCGTCCATCTGCGTCGCCAGCCCGTAGATGTCCTCGCGGTCGATCGGCGTGACGAAGGTGGAGTTGAGCCGCTGGATGATGTCGTGGGTGATTTTGTCGCCCTCGGCCTCGGCCTCGACGATCTGCCGCGAGAGCCCACCCGACTCAGGCCACGAGTGCATCATCTCGTCGAGCAGGCGGGCGGCGTGCAGGGTGTTCTGACCCGCCTGGATGAAGAGGTCGAAGAAGGTCCTGTCGCGAGGGAGAAGCGAGAAGCGCGCCACTCCGACGCATCCTAGTCAGGGGCGGGGCGGCAGCGCGTCCTAGGCGGGGGAGGCGGCGAGGTGCTCTGCGGCACGTGCGGAATGTCGTGCCATCAGCTCCTCCTGGACCCTTCGCTCTTCCCCGTCGGGCTGCCGGCGCGACCAGGTGCCCTCGGAGTCGAGGTCCCAGGCGCTGGAGTTGTCGGCGAGGCTGCGCTCGAGCACGTCGAGCAGCTCCGCCTTCAGCGCCGCGTCCTCGACCGGCGCCACCAGCTCGACCCGGCTGTCGAGGTTGCGCGGCATCAGGTCGGCCGAGCCCATCAGCACCCGCGTCTCCTCGCCGCGCCGGAAGGCGTAGATCCGCGAGTGCTCGAGGAAGCGGCTGACGATCGAGCAGACGCGGATGTTCTCCGAGACCCCCTCCACCCCGGGCCGCAGGCAGCAGATCCCGCGCACGTTGAGGTCGATCCGCACCCCCGCCTGCGAGGCCTCGTACAGCGCCCGGATGCAACGGGCGTCGACCAGCGCGTTCATCTTCAGGGCGATCCGCGTCTCCTCCCCGGCCTTCTGCGCCTCGGCGGTGCGCTCGATCTCCTCGACGATCCGGTCCCGCATCGTCGTCGGCGCGACCAGCACCTTGCGGTACTCGGCCGGGCGGCCGTAGCCGGTGAGGAAGTTGAACATCTCGGCGACGTCGGCGCCGAGGTCGGTGTCGGCGGTGAAGAGGCCGAGGTCGGTGTAGAGGCGGGCGGTCTTCGGGTTGTAGTTGCCGGTGCCGACGTGGACGTACTCGCGCACCCGGTCGCCCTCGCGGCGGGCGACGAGGATCGCCTTCACGTGGGTCTTCAGGCCGGGGATGCCGTAGACGACGTGGACGCCGGACTCCTCCAGCGACTTCGCCCAGTGGATGTTCGCCTCCTCGTCGAAGCGGGCTTTCAGCTCGACCATGCAGACCGCCTGCTTGCCGCGTTCGGAGGCGCG
>JALYWY010000282.1 GCA_030852475.1 Actinomycetota bacterium
CTTTGCCGATGCGGGCGCCGCTGAGGTTGACCGCGACCGAGCCGCAGAGGATCAGGTCGATCTCCGGCAGGTCGTCGAGCGCGACCACCCGGCCGTGCTTCAGCGCCCCCTTGATCGTCGCCGCCTCCTTCACCGCCGCTTTTGAGAGCCGCTTCGGCTCCAGCACCCGGAACGGGTGTGGGTCGCGCAGGCGCGGCACCGCCATGATCATCGTCTTGCCCTCTTCCAGGGCGATTCGCCGCGCGTGCGTCTGCGGCGAGTCTGGATTCGCCTTGATCACCCGCGCCCGCTTCCAGAGCCGGTGGGCGGCGAGCTTCTCGGCGGCCATTTTGGCGCCGGCGAAGTTGGGGATGCGTCCCTCGGCGCCCGGGAAGCGGGAAACGCCCTCGCGTTCCATCGCTTTCCACACTTCCTCCCGGACCTCGTCCTTCGTGCGCACCAGCGAAAGATATCCGTCCCCGCTGCCGATAAGACGGGGCACATGCGAAATTGCAGGGAAGAGAGCCCACCAAGGCGAACCAGGCGAATGCCTAGACTTTTGATGACCGGCAGAGCGACGTACTGAGGGTTAACTCCAACCAGATGGGAACGAAGACTTCGATAGCGGCGTTGATCGCCGTTTTGCTGTTGGTGGTTGTGGTCGGTGGCGCCTACGCCTACGACAGCAGCCAGAAGGACGAGATCGCCGAGGGGGTCACGATCGGCGGCGTCGACGTCGGCGGCCTGAGCGAAGAAGAAGCCGCCGCTCTCGTCCGCCGCAAGCTGCTGACGCCGCTGCAGGGCTCGCTGGAGGTGACCTTCCGGGACCGGACCTGGGAGCTTCCCGGTGAGCAGCTGAAGATCCGCGCCGACATCGACGCGGCCGTCGAAGAGGCCGTCGAAGACAGCCAGGAGGGGGGGCTGCCGGGGCGCCTCGTCCGCTACGTGAGCGGCGGTGAAGTCGACGAAAGCATCTCCCCGCAGGTCGTCTACTTCGAGCCGGCGATCAACCGCTTCGTCCGGCGCATCGCCGAAGACGTCAACCGCGAACCGCAGAACGCGGGCGTCGAACCGAGCGGGGCCGAACTCGTCGTCGTCGCCGGCAAGGACGGGCTGAAGCTGCGCGACAACCTGCTCGAGAAAGAACTGAAGGCCGCTGTGCTCAATGCCAACGCGCCGGACACGATCGTCGCCAAAGCCCACTCGGTCGCGCCCGAAATCACCAAGGACGAGGTCGCTTCCGAGTACCCGACCTACCTGACGCTCGACCGCTCGACCTTCACCCTGCGCCTCTGGAAGGACCTGAAGCTGGCGAAGGAGTACACCGTCGCCGTCGGCGCGGAAGGCTTCGCGACGCCGGAAGGGCTCTATCAGATCGAAGACATGCAGGAAAATCCTTACTGGCACGTGCCGGAATCGGATTGGGCAGGCGATCTCGCCGGCCAGGTGATCCCGCCGGGTCCGGAAAACCCGATCAAGGCCCGCTGGATGGCGATCTACGAAGGCGCCGGGATTCACGGCACCGAAGAAACCTCCTCGCTCGGCACCGCCGCCTCCCACGGCTGCGTGCGGATGGCGATTCCCGACGTGGAAGAGCTTTACGAGGAAGTCGAAGTCGGAACGCCCATCTACCTCGGTTAACCGGCTCTCGCAGGACGCGAGGACGTCGAGGCGAATGAAGCCTCGATGAACTGGGAGGCGGCTCTCGCCGCATACGACCGCGACCTTCGCGCTCGGGGATCCGCCGAGCGCACGCGGCGCGCCTACGGAGTCGATCTCGGCGGTTTCGCCGAGTGGGCGGGGGAGCAGGGCCTGGGCCCCGTCGACATCCGCCATCGCGACGTGCGCCGCTACGGCGCCGGCCTCTCCAACGCCGGCGCCGCGGCTGCCACCGTCGCCCGCAAGCTGGCGGCGATCCGTGGCCTCTACGGCTTTCTGGTCCGGACCGAGAAGGTCGGCGCCAACCCGGCCGAGCTCGTCTCCAGCCCGAAGCGCTCGGAGAAGCTGCCGCACGTCCTCACCACCGAGCAGATGCGATCGCTGCTGGAGCGGATCCCCGCCCGGACGCCGCTGGAGCTGCGCGACCGGGCGATGCTGGAGCTCGCCTATTCCTGCGGCCTGCGCTGTGAGGAGATCGTCAACCTCGACGAGGGCGCCCTCGATTTCGAGACCGAGCAGTTGCGGGTGCTCGGCAAGGGGTCGAAGGAGCGGCTGCTGCCGGTGGGCGAGCCCGCGCAGCAGGCGCTGCGGCGTTATCTCGAGAAAGGCCGCCGCGCCCTGGTCAGCGATCCTCGCGAGCGCGCGCTCTTCCTCTCCAAGAGCGGAAGGCGACTTTCCAACTCCGACGTCACCCGCCGCCTCGGCCTCTGGACTCGCGAAGCGGCGTTGGCGGCCGGGGTCTCCCCGCATTCACTTAGGCATTCCTTTGCAACCCATCTACTTGAGGGGGGCGCAGATCTGCGTACGATTCAAGAGTTACTAGGC
>JALYWY010000089.1 GCA_030852475.1 Actinomycetota bacterium
CCTCGGGCACGACCACCGGCACGCCGAGCACGTCGGCCTGGAACTGCATCAGCCAGCGGTTGACCGTCGCGCCGCCGTCGGCCTTCAGCTCGACCAGCGGCTTGGCGCCGACGCGCTCCATCGCGCGCACCGCGTCGACCGTCTCGTAGGCGATCGCCTCCAGCGCCGCCCGGGCCAGGTGGGCGCGGCCGCTGCCGCGGGTGAGGCCGACGATCGTGCCGCGCGCGTAGGGATCCCAGTAGGGAGAGCCGAGACCGGTCAGGGCAGGGACGAAGTAGACGCCTTCGTTGGAGTCGAGCGAGGCGGCCAGCGCCTCGGTCTCCGCCGCCGCATCGATGATCCCGAGGCCGTCGCGGAGCCACTGCACCGCGGCGCCGGTGACGAAGATCGAGGCCTCAAGGGCATAGGCGGCCTTCTCGCCGCGGCCGCACGCGACGGTCGCCAACAGGCCCTCCGGTACAGGCGGCGGCTCGGAGCCGCTGTTGAGGAGGACGAAGCTGCCGGTGCCGTAGGTGTTCTTCGCCGTCCCGGGCTGGTGGCAGGCCTGGCCGAAGAGGGCGGCCTGCTGGTCCCCCGCCACCCCCGCCACCGGCACCTCGCCGCCGAACTCGCTGGTGGTGCCGAAGACGCACGAGGAAGGGCGCGGCTCCGGCAGCCGCGCCGGATCGATGCCGAGCAGACCGCAGAGCTCCTCGTCCCAGCGGAGCCTGCGGATGTCGAACAGCATCGTCCGCGAGGCGTTCGTGAAGTCGGTGAGGTGCTGGCCGGTGAGCTTGAAGAGGAGCCAGGAGTCGATCGTGCCGAAGGCCGCCCGCTCCGCCCCCTCGGCGTTGCGCAGCAGCCACTCGATCTTGGTCCCGGAGAAGTAGGGGTCGATCGTCAGCCCGGTCCGCTCCCGCACCAGCGGCTCGTGCCCCGCCTCCCGCAGCTCGTCGCAGCGACCGGCGGTGCGCCGGTCCTGCCAGACCAGCGCCCGGTGGATCGGCTCGCCGCTGTCCGGCTCCCAGGCGACGACCGTCTCACGCTGGTTGGTGATCCCGATCGCCTCCAGCTCCGCCCCCTCGATCCCGGCATCGGCAATCGCCTCCGCGGCCACCCGCCGCGTCACCCCCCAGATCTCGTTCGCATCGTGCTCGACCCAGCCGGGCTGGGGGAAGAACTGCTGGAACTCCGAGTAGGCGCGGCCGGCGACGGCACCGGCGTCGTCGAAGACGAGGCAGGTGGTGCCCGTCGTTCCCTGGTCGATGGCGAGGATCACGGCCCGGCTATCTGCGGACCCTGCAGGTGCGGATCAAGGTGGAGGCCAGTTTACGGCCGTCGTCGAAGGTCATCGAGACGCGGACGAAGGGGAAGACGCCGATGGTGAGATCCGAGGGCGCGGCGCAGGCGGCGCTGAGGTAGCTGCGGGTGCGGCCGCGATAGACGAACTCGCGCCTCAGGTTGAGGATGATCCGCTTCAGGTAGCCGTGACCGATCAGCGAAGCGGGGAGGGCGGCGGAGAGGACCGTTCCGAAGGTGCCCTGGGACTTGCGGATGCGGAAGACGATGATCCGGGTGTTGGGGAAGGGATCGGTGCCGTAGACGTGGGCGAGGATCGCGCGCTGACCGCCGAGGACGGTGTTGAAGGCGAGGATCCCCCCGCGCAGCGGGAACTCGCTCTGTTCCGGGAAGGAGACGGCGGCGACGAAACGCCCCCTGCCGACGAGCGCCGGCCCGCAGGCGGCCATCGCCAGCGCCGCGCTGGTCGCCTCGATCTGGGCGCGCCGGCAAACCGGCAGGCCTCGCGTTTCGATCCTGCCACCCCGGTTGATCGCAATCGCGATGCGGCGCAGGGCCGGCGGGCGGTCGCCCGAAAGGGTTTTCACGGTCCCGTCGACCCGGACCGAGATCGGGGCGTTGACGTGCCGCGGCAGCGCGGTCGGGGCGATGCCGCCCTCGAACTTGACGAAGAGGTCGCCGCGCTCGACCAGCTCGGCGTGGGCGAGAGAGGCCAAGAGGAACGTCGCCGTGAAGACGGCCAGCACTCCCCCTCTTTTGAGCCTGCCCAGCATCCGTTCAGGCTAACGGGGGTCTCTCGGTCAACCCTGAGTGAGCACGAGGCTTAGAAACCCGATGGCCATCGTGCCGAACAGGCCCCCGCCGACCTGGACGATCAAGCGATGCGTCGCTTCGAAGCGTCTGTTCATCTCTTCGAGGAGGTCGATCCGCACCTGAGCGATCTCCGAACGCACTCCGGCGATCTCCGACCGGACTTCCCGTATGTCTTTGTCCAGGCGGTCGAAGCCTTCGCCCATGCGGCCGTTCATGTCATCGAGCCGCTCGTCGGTCCACTTGTCTCTCACCGCCTCCATGATTCCACTCTAGGAAGCATCTATTCACGTGTGGGTCAATTAAGTGGAAATTCTTTGTCACGCGGTGAACGGCGCTGCACCGGTCACCTACGCGACAGGTAGACACGGAGGAAGTCGCGCATCTGCCTGCCGCGGTGGAGGAAGCCCCGCCAGTTCCTCCCGGTCGCCCGGTGCTCCAGGTCGAGCTCGTACTCCCCCAGGCGGTAGCCGGCGCGCACGGCGTCGACGGTCATCCCGATCTCCATCCCGTAGCTGGGGGCGAAGGGGAGCGTCGCGCGCAGCACCTCCACCCGCATCGCCCGCTGGCCGGAGATCGGCGCCTGGGTGTCGACGCCGCAGAGCCGGCGGATCGCCCAGTGGGCGAAGCCAAGTGCGAGGCCGAAACCGCCGCCGACGCGGCGGCTGAAGGCGGCGACCGCGAGGTCGCACTCGCCGCCGCGCACCGCCTCGACCAGCGGCGCCAGGCGGGCGGCCGAGGCGCCGAGGTCTCCGTCGCAGAGGAGCACCAGGTCGGGCTGCGCCTCGACGCTCAGGGCCGCGTCCGCCGCCGCCGAGACGTTGGCCCCCTTGCCGTGCGGCCTGCCCCGGCTGACCACCTC
>JALYWY010000310.1 GCA_030852475.1 Actinomycetota bacterium
GCTCGAGCGCCTCCCGCAGCGGCGCCCGCGCGTCGCCGCGTCGCCCCCCGCGCCGCAGGGCCTCCCCGAGGTCGGCAAGGGCGTGGGCGCGCTCGAGGAGCCGCGGCGAATCCGCCAGCACTGCGGCGGCCTCTTCGAGGTCCCCGATCGCCTCGTCGCCGTTCCTGGCCGCGGCTCGGGTGCGAAGCACGTGGGCAACGGTCGAGGGACTCCTCCAGCGCCGCGCCAGCGGCTCCATGCTCTCCGCCAGCTGACGGCACGCCTCCTGGTCCCCGAGCGCCTTCAGCGCCCGGGCCGCCAGCGGCCCCGCAAAGGAGGAGTTGAGGATCCCGAAGTCCCAACCCTCCTCGTCGACGGAGAGCTTCGCGAGGTCCTCGACCGCCGGCTCGAATTCGCCTCGCTCCACCCGCAGATGACCCCTGACGTAGAGCAGCAGGATGAACATCGGGTTGTCCGGCATGGGCCCGCTGCTCATTCCCGTCACGGCCAGCTCCCGCTCCGCCGCCTCGAGCTCGTCGCGTTCGATCAGGATCTCGATCAAGAGCGGCGCGATCAACATGGCCAGCGGCACGCTTCCGGAACCGCGCGCCAGCTCCATCGCCTGACGCATCTCGGGCTCCGCCCGGATCAGATCTCCTTCCGCCCAGCCGATCAGGGCGCTCAGCATCAGCGCCCGCACCATCGAACCGGTCGCTCCCTCTTCGCGGGAGATCGCAAGAGCCCGCCCGGCCACCCAGCGGGCGAAGGCCACCTCGTCGGCGGCGACGAGGACCAGCATGGTCGCCACCGCGGCGTTCACCTCTTTGTTCTCCGCGAGGATCGCGGCGTTGGAACCGAACGCTCGCCTTGCCGCGTCCACCGCTTCCTCCCGGGTTCCCCGAGCCGTCGCCTCACGAGCCTCGAGCGCGGCAGCCAGGCGTCCGGCGGGGCTGTCTGGATCGATCTGGGCGGCGAATGCGCCGAGGTCTATCGGGGCCGATCCGGCTATCGCGGCGAGCGAGTTGTGCTGCGCTCCGAAGATGAGAGTGTTCTCCGCTTCGCCCTGCTTCTTCGCGAACTCGAAAGCGTCGCGAAGAACCGCGGTGCCGTCCTCGAAGCGGCCGCTCATGGCCATCCCCATGGTCAAGGGAACGGCCCAGCTGCTGCGCAGAGACGGCTCCTGCTCTATCGCAGAGAAGACGTCCGCTTCGATCGCGGCGAAAGCCGCGGGGTCGGTAGCCCCGACGGTCGCGAACATCAGCGTTTCCAGCACCTCCGACTGCAGCTCGACCGGGGGCGGCTCGCGCCGCGCCCGGCTCAGGTACGAGACCGCGGAACGGGGCGCGCCACTGGCGATCGCTCGCTTTCCCGCCTCCATCAGGATTTCGACCGTGCCGCGGTCTCCCTTTCCCTCGCTCGCCAGCAGTTGCGTCGCGACCTGCTCCGGGCCCGCGTCCGCGTCGCGCAGCAGCCTCGCCGCCCGGCCATGCCTCTCCACCCGCTCTCCCGCCGGGATGCTCTCGTAGATCGCGTTGCGGACGAGTGGGTGGATGAAGCGCGGCGCCCTGTCTCCGGCGAGAATGGCGCTGGCCCGCAGTTCGTCGGCGATGGATGCGGCCTCGGCGGGATCGACCCCTGCCAGCTCCGCCACCAGGCGGAGATCGGTCTCCTCGCCGAGCACGGCGAGTGAGCGGGCGATCGCCCCGGCCTCCGCCGGCAGCCGCTCGATCCGCATCGAGACCGTCTGCGCCACCCGCTCCGGCACCAGCCCCCGGACCAGCTCGGCCTGCTCCGGCAAAGGCTCGATGCCCCGCTGGACGAGCGTGCGCGCCAGCTCGCTGAGCAGGAACGGGTTGCCGCCGCTGACCTCGAAGCAGGCCGCGGCAAACGGCGGTGCCGGGTCACGGTCGAGCTCGCGGGCGAGGAGGGCGGTCGTCGCCTCGGCGCTGAGGGGCGCCAGGCTCATGTGGCGCACCGCCGCGTCGGTCATCAGCCGTCGAAAGCCGCCGGAGGGATCGGGTTCCTCAGGCCGGCCGGTCACGACCAGCAGCACCGGCAACTCCTCCAGCCGGGGCAGGAGGAAGACGAGGTAGTCGAGCGAGGCGGCGTCGGCGGTATGGGCATCGTCGATCGCCAGCAGCAACGGCTTGCGCTCGGCCAGCGCGGCGGTCACCCAATAGAGGCCGTGCAGGACGGCGAAGGTGTCATGGTCGCGATCGTCGACCGGATCGAGCCCCAGCGCCCTCCGAGCCGCGGTCGCCCCTTCCATCACCGCTTCTCGCTCGTCCCTGGGCAGGGCGCCTATCTTGGACTCGAGCAGTTGTCGCACCAGCGCGAAGGGAAAGACCTGCTCCAGCTCGGTCGCGCGTCCCGAGAGAACGTTCAGCCCGGCGTTCGCGGCGGCCTTGCGCGCCTCCTGCAAGAGGCGCGTCTTCCCCAGACCCGCTCCGGCTTCGATCGCCACCGCTCGTCCTTCTCCAGCCGTGACCTCGCCGAGCGCGGCCCCAAGATCGTCCAGCTCCCGCTCCCGCTCCAACAGCGCTTCCATACTCCTCCCGTTCCCCAACGGCTAGCGACGCGAATCTTAGGGTCGATCTTGGGGTGGCACCCGGTGGCGACCCGGTGGCCGAGGGTGCAGACTCATTCGCGTGAAGCTCGTGAGGACCGAGAAACCGATCTTCCCGAGGCCGTTTCTCCTTGTTGTTTCCACCCGGCAGGGGACTTCCATCCATCCCCCAAGGCGGGACACAGCGCCGGCGGCGTCTTCCTTTCGCGCCGCCGGCGCTCCTCGTCAGAGCGCTTCGACGTGAGCGGCGAGCTTGCGCAGGATCCGGGTCAGCGTCTCCCGCTCGCGGGCCGATAGCGGCGCCAGCATCTCCTGCTCGCGGGCGACGTGCTCGCCGATCACCGCGTCGACCAGCTCGCGGCCCTCGTCGGTGAGGGCGATCTCGACGCTGCGCCGGTCCTCGGGGTTGGGAACCCGTTCGACCAGGCCGCGGCGCTCGAGCCGGTCGAGGCGGTTGGTCATCGTGCCGCTGGAGACCAGCAGCGAACCGGTCAGCTGGGTCGGCAGGAGGCGGTAAGGGGCGCCGGAGCGGCGCAGCGTCAGCAGGATGTCCCCCTCCCCAACGGTCATCCCGTGCTCGGCCGCCAGGGCGCCGATCCGCGCGTCGATCATCCGGCCGACGCCGAGCAGGCGGGCGGCCAGGGCCATCGTCTCGAGGTCGAGGTCCGGCCGCTCGGCCTCCCACTGCGCGACGAGCGCTTCCACTCGGTCGGGGTCGCGGGCCATGAGCGGGGAGCTTAGCTCGGCGTCGAGAAACACGAGTTCGTGCAATTTATCTTGTTGTCGTGTATCTTGAGATCAAGATAAATACTTCTTCCAAGGAGGCGCAGATGCCAGCGACCAAAACCGAGACCAGCCTGCAGCTCACCCCGATCGAGTCGGTCGAGATCCGCTCCGCGGACGCCGACGAGCTCGACGTCCTCGTCACCTACCTGCATGGCGACCCGCCGCCGAAGCACTTCCACCCCGCGCAGGACGAGCGCTTCGAGGTGCTCGAGGGGACCGTGCGAGTCGAGCTCGAAGGCGAGACCCGCAACCTGCAGACCGGCGACTCCCTCGAGATCCCCCGCGGCGCCGTCCACCGCCTCTGGAACCCGGCGGATGACGAACCCGCCCAGGCCGTCTGGCGGACCACCCCCGCCGGCCGCACCGAGCAGTGGTTCCGCGCCCTGGACGCCCTCCACCGCGAAGGCCGCACCGGCAGGAACGGCGAACCTGGCCTCCTCGCCTACGCCGGTCTGCTCACTGAGTACCGCGATGTCTTCCGCCTCGCCGGGCCCGACTTCCTCCTGCGCCCGGCGCTGGCCCTCCTCGCCAGGATCGGCGGCACCCGCTGAACCTTCCCAGCTACGCTCCGGCGACATGGCGATCCAGCGGATGGACAACGTCCTCATCGTCGTCGAGGACCTCGAGGCCGCCAAGGCGTTCTTCGTCGAGCTCGGCATGGAGCTGGAGGGCGAGACGCAGGTCGAGGGCGATTGGGCGGGCCGCGTCGTCGGGCTCGACGACGTCCGCGCCGACATCGCCATGCTGCGGACCCCGGACGGCCACGGCCGGGTGGAGCTGTCGAGGTTCCACACGCCGCCGGCGGTCAGAGCCGAGCCCGAAGACGCGCCGGCGAACGCGCTGGGCATACGCCGCATCATGTTCGCCGTCGACGACATCGACGACGTAGTCGCCCGCCTGCGCAACCACGGGGCTGAGCTCCTCGACGAGATCGCGCAGTACGAGGACCTCTACCGGCTCTGCTTCGTGCGCGGTCCCGAGGGCATCATCATCGGCCTGGCCGAACGGCTCGGCCCACCGCGCTAGGCGCCGCGGCAGCTCCGCAGCGATTCGCCCACAGGTCTACGTCGACGCGCTTGGCCCCCCGCCGCCGTCGACGCGCTCCGCGACGTCTCCGAGCCTGCGCGCCGCATCGATCACGCTCGAGGGCACGATCCAGAGCTTCGAGGCCTCGCCTTCGGCGATGCTGGGGAGGGTTTCGGTCAGGTACAGGTAGTTGAGGAGATCCGGGCTGGGAGTGCCTTCGTGAATCGCCTTGAAGGTGATCTCGACCGCTTTCGCCTGGCCCTCGGCGCGCAGGATCTCCGCCTCGCGCTCACCCTCGGCGTCGAGGATCTGGGCTTGCTTCCGTCCCTCCGCGTCGAGGATCTGGGCCTGTTTCGCACCGTCGGCGCTCAGGATCTGTGACTCTTTCTCCCCCTGGGCGGTAAGGATCACGGCGCGCTTCTCCCGCTCGGCCTTCATCTGCGACTCCATCGCCGCCTGAACCGTGCTCGGCGGGTCGATCGCCTTCAGCTCGACGCGAATCACCCGGATTCCCCATTCGCCCGTGGCCTCGTCCAGGATCGTGCGCAGCTGGCTGTTGATCTCGTCGCGGCTGGTGAGCGCCTGCTCCATGTCGAGGCCCCCGATCAGGTTGCGCAGGGTGGTGACCGAGAGCTGCTCGATCGCGACGATCGGTTCGGCGACCTCGTAGGTGTAAGCCTTTGGGTCCGTTACCTCGTAGTAGACGACCGTGTCGATCTCGACCACGATGTTGTCCTCCGTGATCACCGCCTGGGGCGGGAAGGAGATCACCTGATCGCGAAGATCGATGTAGGGGAGGACCCGGTCGACCACGGGAATCACCAGCGTGAGCCCCGGCGTGAGCGTTCGGTGGTAGCGGCCGAGACGCTCCACTATTCCCGCCTCGGCCTGCGGCACGACCCTTACCGCGCGGGCAATCATGACCAACACGAGGATGGCGACCGCAATCAGGGCGATGAGGGCGGGGCTCACGGCTCAGAAGCTATCCGATTCCGGGTGCTCCGTCGCGCGGCTCTTCGTTCTCGCCGTAGTCCTGGTCGGAGACCAGCAACGCCACACCGCGGATCTCGTGGACCACCACCTCGGCGCCGGCCTCGAAGCTCTGTCTGGGCGAAAGCGAGCGAGCGGTCCACACGTCGCCCCCTTTTATCTTCACGGTGCCGCCGTCCTCGTCGACCGCCCGGACCACGGTGGCGCGCGCTCCGACCAGCGCGTCGGAACCCGTCCGGATCAACTCCGCCCCTTCGAGGTGCCGGCGGGCGATGGGGCGCAGGACGATCAGCGAGAACGCAGCCCCGATTGCGAACACGGCGACCTGAACCTCGAGCGGTGCGCCAAGGGCAGCGACGAGCGCGGCCGGGAAGGCGCCGAACGACACGGCGCCTGCGTAAAAGGTAAACGCAATAACGGCCTCCGCCGTGAGCAGCAGCACTCCGAGCAAGAACCAGTAGAGCCAATCCGGCATCACAACCTCCTCGGGAGGAACCTTAATCGCCGGTGCGGGCATCGTGACTCCAGCTGAACGACTGAATTCGTAGGGCTACTGCCCAGCAGCCTTCAGCCCGGTTGCCGCTCCGGGCATCAAGACCCGGGTGCTGCCATCTTCAGCGACCAGAACGACGGGGAACCTTCGTCGGCCAAGCAGCTCAAACGCGCCTGACAGGATTCGAACCTGTGACCTTCGGTTTCGTAGGACGAGAGAGCGGGGGCTCTGGACCGGGGTTTGCAGAGTTGATGCGACCGGGATGCGACCCGGAGGGTTAGACGGCCAGCTTTAGGCGCTGTGGCTGCCGAGACTCGACCCTAAGTAGTGCCGCTAGATGCTCGGCGCTCGGTAGACCATTCTCGGCCAGCAATCTGTCCACATTGACTCGGTTCTCAACCATGAGGGCCAACGCATCACTCAGCAGCTTCGGCTCCTCTGGTTCTCCAGAAGGTCCTGGCTCGCGGGTCCGCCACCCCTTCTTGGACATGTACTTCAAGGCTGACTCGTATGCCGTAGGAGATAGAAGATTCAACTCTCTAGCTCGATAAAGCAGGGCCCCCAGGGACATCCCCCAGCGTGCCTTCAGGCTCATTAAACGCGGCCAATCCAGCCGATTACCTTGAGGCCACTCTTCTAAAAATGCAGTTGCCGGAAATAGGAAGGCGGAGGCGAACCGCTCGGCCTGTCGCTCAAGCGGAGGGCTCGCCGCTTCAGGTTCGGCATGGTGCATCACTAGGTGCCCTAGCTCATGCAAGGCATCGCGACGGGACCGCTCCCGAACGCCCTTATCTGCACCCAGGACAATCACGGGGCGGATAGTCGCGACGGTAGAGAACGCATCCACGTCAGACGTGAGCAGAGGAAGGCGAGCAACAGGAACTCCGTGCCTCTCCAGCACCCTGACCGTGCTGGGAATTGGCTCTTCCCCAAGGTCCCACCGGGAGCGGAGGTCGTCAGCGGTTGCTTCGGCAGCCTCGAGGGGATCCTCGGCACCAAGGATCAAGTCATCTGGCACGTCGTAGGCCGGGAGCTTTACCCGGCTCTCGATGATCCTGACGAGTTCGGCCAAGACGACAGCATGCGCCGCCGCCCGTTCACGGTCGAGTTGAGACGTGCGCCTCAGGCTCCGGAAGAAGGTCTCCTCGGTAGGAACGGCCTGCAACTGTCGTCCGGTCGAAGCAAAAAAGGCCACTGGCATCCCTAGTCGTAATGAGATCTCCGCCAAAGTTGAGGGGCGGGGCTTCGTGACGCCGCTCTCGAACTGGCTAAGAGCAGGAGCGGAAAGACCGACCAGCTCCGCAAGATGAGCGCGCTTCAACCCCTTAAGTTGGCGAGCAAGGCGAAGGCGGGAAGGGTCGAACAACGCGGCCGCGCTCCGCGCGTCCAGGCTCACGCCTCACCCAGGAGATCCTTACGATCGTCCTCGTCAACGTCGCGCATCTCCAAGCCGAAGTCCTCGTCATCCATTGAGTCGGAGCCTACTGCGCTCTCGTCCCCGTCGACCTCTTGTAGCGGCTCAAGCTCGCTGAAGGGCGCTGACCAGAGCCACTGGTAGCCGAGCGACTCGTCAAGAAAAGGCGCTCCGACGTCTACGCGAGTGAGCCCATTCTGTGGATCGCCGAAGTGAACGATGACCACGTGTTGGAGATCCTCGGCCCCGTGGCTCTGAAATCCCTCTTCCTCGAACAGCTGCAGCTGATTGGCATTCTGCGAAACGAGTTCAAGCTTGACCTTCGAGACGTTGAAGCGAAACTCGCGGACATCCACGGCCCCAGGTGGCGCCTTATAGATGTGGACGAGCTTGCCGCCCCAGAGTCGAATCATCCAAGCACCGCGCGAGGTCTCCACCACCGCGCCGTCAGTCACTGGAATCACGTCGCGTTCGACAACAAAGCGGAGATTCTCCGAAACGTTGATCCCGAAGGTTTTGTTGTTGTCGCCGATATCTTCCGGCGCGTGTCTCTCGCAATTCTCGTCGTAGACCTGTTGCAGGGCGGCCAGAACTCCGAGTCGTAGCTGCTCCCCCCAAACTCCTGGCGCAATCTTTCTCCAACTCATTGGCCTGAGTATGCAGGGAGCATCGGACGTCAAAACCGCGAGTTCCGCGCGAAGATTCTGCTGAGAGATTAAGTGCCGTAGAAGTTCCGCGGTTGGATGCCTAACCGAGCTCGACTGGACTTCATGGTGCCGACTCGGCGCTGCTGTAGTTCAGCGGCGACATCGGGGCGAGCAGGGTCATCGGCCTAATGCGACAAGATCAAGACGTGGCGGAGGACTGGCAGCTAACGGCAGGCGACCTTCACGAGGCAGAGTGGTTCCAGTGGAACCTGCAGGTCGCCGAGGAACGGGCCGATTTGAAAGCTGCCGTTGCCGACTTTGAGGCGTATTCAAAAAATGAAGCTGCTGCCAAGGAGGGGACGGATTGGTTCAGAGATCAGTCAGCCGAGCTAACCGCCTGCGTAACGCGCATCCTCGTTGCGCAAGGCCATGTGGCGGCTTTCTATGCGCTTAGCTCGGGTGAGGCGATCATTACCTCCGAGAAGTACCAGGCTCAGATGGGCGGAGGAGGGGCTAGGTTCGGCTCTTCCCACGTCGAGTGGATAGCAAGAGATCGGCGAGCCCCCGCCGGAGCAGGCGATAAGGCCCTCAGGCATGCCATCTACGTCGCCAGCTTGGTCGCGGAGCTCCAAGGGAACGTGATTCTTACGCTCGATCCCTTCGACCTAGAGACCCAAGAAATGTGGCGAGCAAAGGGGCTTCGAAACTCTCAAACCCAAGACGAGGCTGGGGAGCTACGGCGCCTCTATCTCCCGCTGACTGGCCCCTATATGGGCCCGTTTGACCGAGGATTGGAGTAGCGAACTAGCTACCGGCCGGAGGGGCTAGAGAGTGATCCTTTCCGCTCTTCCGGAGTTCATCTCCATACTTGCGGGAAGCACGAACTAGATCGCTGACCTTCGAGTCTTTGCGTGCAGCGTCAAAGTCATCGCCATCGATTTTCGTCGCCACTCGGATGTCAATTGCAAGGGCCATCTTGAGTCCTATCGGCTCGGGGAACAGATCCTTAATAGAGGCTGTACCCAGGTACTCGGGTAAACAAGTTACCGGAGCGGGGAGCAGAAAGCCAGAGAAAAAACGGGAATCCCTTTTAGCCCATGCTAAAATCGATCAACCCAGAGGGCCGTCT
>JALYWY010000319.1 GCA_030852475.1 Actinomycetota bacterium
CGGCGGACAACAGCGGGGAGGGTCCGGCGAGACTCCCCCGGCCGGCCAACCAGGCGCCCCCCTACTTCGGAGATCCAGGCGTCGGCGGTGTCCTCTTCGCCTGGTTCGTGGAGGCAGAGGAGATAGACGCTGCTCTCGTCGTGGTCGAAGGCGATCAGGCGGTCGCTGAAGATGAGGGCCGCATCTGGGTGCTCGGATTGGTGGAGGGAGGAGTAGCCGCACTCGGCCTTCATCTCGTAGCCGAGATAGCCGACGAAGCCGCAGTCGAACTCGAAGGGCAGGTCGGGAACCTCGGTCGGGCGCAGTTGCTCCAAGCGCTGCTGCAGGCGTGTCGTGAGTGGTTCCCCCTCCCCCACTTCATGCCGGAGCACCTCTGCGAGGGGACCGCTCGCGTCGCCCATGAACGAGAAGCGGGCATGGGCGCCGGGGCGCGAGCTGTCGAGCCAGAAGGCGTATTCGCTCTCGCCGTATATAGAGACGAACACCGTCTCCGGGTCCAGGGGCGCGTCGATTCGCTTGAACTTCAGGGCCGTTGCCATTGCTCGGTCAGGTCGCGGAAGTTCGAGATCAGCCGCTTGCCGTGCTCGGTGGCGATCGACTCGGGGTGGAACTGGACGCCCCACTGGGGGCGGTGGCGGTGCTCGGCGGCCATCGGGACGCCATCGCTTGTGGCTGTTTCACGCAGAGCGCCCGGGAGTGGGCGGGTCAGGGCGAGTGAGTGGTAGCGAACCGCGTGAAACGGGGTGGGGATGCCGGCGAAGAGGCCTGTGCCGTCGTGCTCGACGGAGACGACGCGGCCGTGCATCGGCTCCGGCGCCCGCGCGACGCGGCCGCCCTCTACCCAGCCCATCCCCTGCAGACCCAGGCAGACGCCGAGCAAGGGGCGGTCGCAGGAGCGAATCGCCTCGGCGCAGACGCCGAAGTCCCGCGCCTCCTCCGGCCGGCCGGGGCCCGGCGAGATGACGACGTTGTCGAACTCGAGCCGCTCCAGCTGCGACCAGCTCTTCTCGTCGTTGCGGACCACGAGCGGCTCGCATCCGTTCACCTCCGCCAGCAGCTGGAAGAGGTTGTAAGTGAAGGAGTCGTAGTTGTCGATCAGCAGCGTGCGCATCACCGAATGGAGCGGGAGAGCAGAATATGGGGCCGATGACGTCGCGCCGGCAGCCGGACCCCTCGTTGGGGATCTTCGAGACGATGCTCGTCGTCCACAGTGAGCCGGTGGCGCGCGAGGCGCATCTGTCGCGGCTGGAGGCGAGCCTCGAAGCCGTCTACGGAGCGAAGCTGCCGGCTCAGGCGCAGCAGCTCGTCGCCGAGCACGCGGAGGGTCTGGAGCTTGGCCGGGTGCGGCTGACCTTCGTCCCCGGCGGTGAGCTCGAGGTGGAGAGCGGCGAGATCGACCGCTCGCTGCACTTCCCCGAGCACCCGATCTCCCTCCGCTCGCATGAGGTGAGCGGAGGCCTCGGCTGCCACAAGTGGGCGGATCGCGCCGACCTCCCTCCCACCTCTCCAGGTGAAGCGGCAATGCTGGTCGACGGGAACGAGGTGCTCGAGGCCGACCGCGCCAACGTCTTCGCCGTGCGCAAGGGAACCGTGTTCACACCCCCGCTGGACGGGCGGATCCTGCCCGGTGTCACCCGCGCGACGACGATCGAACTCGCGCGGGCGCAGGGAATCGAGGTAATCGAGGGCGGCCTCACCGCCGAGCAGATCCGCCAGTCCGAGGAGGTCTTCCTCACCAACTCGATCCGGGGAATCGAGCCGGTCGGCTCGCTGGACGGGGCGGCGCTCGACGCGCCGGGGCTTGTAACCGTCGCTCTCCGCGACGATCTGCGGCGCGCCTGGGAAAGCCGAACGGCCGCCCCGGAGGGCGACCGTTCGCTCACTACCTGACTGTTCCGCTAGGACCCTACGGTTTCATTTCGAGCCGGAACATCACGGCTTTCGTTGCCGGGGTATTCCCCTCCGTCGCGGCGATCGAGATCGCATCGCCGGCGGCGAATGCCTGCGTGTCGGTGTCGGTGCACTCGGTCTGCCCGTTCAGGATCGAGCAGGAGATCCCGGTGTTGCTCGGGCCGGTCGCACCGGCGGGATCGCGACGAACGGTGAACGTGAAACTGTCCCCGCCCGAGCCGGGCCCGCCGCCGATCATGTAGACCCGCAGGTTGCCGACCGTTCCTGCGGTCAGCAGAACCTCCTGGATCGCGGTCTCGGTGCCGTACGCGGTGTCGATGTCGGGGCCGAGGAAGACCGTCCCCATGTTGTCGCTGAGGAGGGTGTCGCCCCCGCCACCGCGCAACTCGCGAGACGAACTGCCGGCCGGTCCCTGTTTACCTTCGGGGCCCTGTTTGCCTTCCGGACCCTGCGGGCCTTCTTTGCCTTCGGGGCCGGCGGGGCCCTGTTTGCCTTCGGGACCTTCTTTGCCTTCGGGTCCCTGGGGTCCTTCTTTGCCTTCCGGACCTTCTTTGCCTTCCGGACCTACGGCGCCCTGCGGGCCTTTCAGCGAGGTGCCGTTGCCCCAGGTCCCGCTCTTAGGACCGTAAATCTCGTAAGTGAGGGTGTCGATGTAGAAGTCACCGTCGACGCCCTGTTCTTCGGTCGGCGCACCCTCGCCGCTGAGGACTGAGTTGCCGTCTTTGCCGTCTTCACCCTGCGGACCTTCGGGTCCTTCGAGGCCTTCCGGACCTTCGAGGCCTTCAGGCCCTTCAGGGCCTTCGGGACCAACGGGGCCCTGTTTGCCTTCCGGACCTTCTTTGCCTTCCGGACCCTGTTTGCCTTCCGGGCCTTCTTTGCCTTCCGGACCTTCAGGACCTTCTTTGCCTTCGGGGCCAGCGGGACCTTGTTTGCCTTCAGGGCCTTCTTTGCCTTCGGGGCCAGCGGGGCCCTGTTTGCCTTCGGGACCTTCTTTTCCTTCGGGACCGATCAGGGAGACGCCGTCTTCCGGCCATTCGCCGCCAGCCTTCGGGCCGTAGAGCTCGTTGGCGGTGGTGTCGATGTAGAAGTCACCGTTCTCGCCCAGGAGGTTCGAGGGCGGGCCGTCGCCGTTGAGAACGGCGCTGCCGTCTTTGCCGTCTTCGCCCGGTGCGCCCTGCGGGCCTTCAGAACCCTCGGGGCCTTCCGGGCCTTCGGGGCCTGCGGGCCCTACTTTGCCTTCGGGTCCTTCCGGACCAGCGGGACCCTGTTTGCCTTCCGGGCCTTCTTTGCCTTCCGGACCGGTCGCGCCGGTGTCGCCTTTCGAACCCTGATCCCCTTTGGGACCCTGATCCCCTTTGGGACCCTGATCGCCTTTGGGACCCTGGTCCCCTTTCGGGCCCTGGTCCCCTTTCGGACCGGCGGCTCCGGTGTCGCCTTTCGGACCCTGGGGGCCTTCCGGACCAGCAGCGCCGGTGTCGCCTTTGGCGCCTGGAGCACCAGGGGCGCCGGGCGCGCCGGTATCGCCCTTGGCGCCGCTTTCAGCGACGCCGAGGACGTTCCCGTCCTTCTCGGAGCCGGCGACCTGGACGCGTTTCTCGCCTGCTTTGCATTTCAGGCTCTTGCCGGCGAAGCGGACCACGCCTTTTTCGGGACCGGATTTCTTGACGCAGAGGGTCAGCGTTTCGACCGTGGCTGCCTGCGCGGCCGCGCCCGGGGCCATCAAGGCCAGCAGCCCCAGGCAGATCGCGATCACAGTCACACGTCCTGACCGTGGAGTTGAAGTACTCATTGCGGGTTCTCCTAACTGGATATTCAAAGAAAAGAAGCCCGCAAATGGCGGCCTTCGCGGCGCGAACGTAGCGGCTGAGAGGACGTTTGACCAATGGTTTCGGTCAAACATCCGGCCAAACTCACCACTTTTACTCAAGTCTTTCGTGAAAAGTTTGGTCTCGGGTTGTGAACTGGGATGTTTCTGTCCGTCTGGACGTTCGTCTAGTCCCTGACCGTCGGGACTGAATTCGGGGTGAGAAGCCGGCGATACGGCTGGCATGCCCGGCCGTGCCTCCCGCCTTCTGCTTGCCCTTGCGGCGAGCACTGTCCTGCTTGGGTCGACGAGCGCGGTCGCTACCGCCGCCGTCGGCCTCGGCGACGCCACCGCTCTCAAGCGGGCTGCCGCCCGCCAGGCCACCGTCACCGCTGGGTGCCAGGAGACGATCGGCCTCGATGCTCCCCGTGTCGCCCAGGAGCAGGCGATGCTCTGCCTGGCCAATGAGACCCGGACGCGGTACGGCCTGCCGACGCTGACCGAATCCCAGCCGTTACGTCAGTCGGCGATCGGCAAGGGCGGAGACCTGATCAGCTGCAACGAATTCAGCCATACCGCCTGCGGCCGCGAATTCTCCCACTGGATCCGGGAGACCGGCTACACGGCAGCTGACTGCTGGCACATCGGCGAGAACCTCGCCTGGGGGGTGGAAGAGCAGGGAACGGTCGCGGCCATCTTCCGCGCCTGGATGCGCTCCCCCACCCACCGCGCGAACATCCTCGGCGACTTCGGAGAGATCGGCATCGACCTGAGAGTCGGACCTCTAGGCGGCCTCTCCGGCGTCCACATCTGGGTCCAACACTTCGGATCCCACTGCGCCTGAGAGCTACCTAGGCTGGCACCTGTTCCAGCTTCCTCAGCCTCGCGGCAACCGCGTCCGCCCGCTCGTTGAACCGCTGCAGCGGATCTATGACGACTTCCCGTGACGGCGGCTCCTCCACTCCGCCTCTGCCGGGGGGTGGCGTCGTAGGGGGGACCCCCTCCTGCCGCGCAGGAGGGGGTGGGTCC
>JALYWY010000320.1 GCA_030852475.1 Actinomycetota bacterium
ACGACGATCGCGCCGCCGCGGTAGACGTCGCGGTCGAGCAGGCTGTGCAGGGTGACGATCGTCTCGTCGTGGGTGGTCGCCGGGTGGACGAAGTCGAGGACGATCCCCGCCTCCTTGCCCGGCGCCCGGCGGGTGACGCGGCCGACCCGCTGCTGGTAGATCCGCCGCGAGGCGGTCGGCGCCAGGTGCATGCAGATCGTCGCCCGCGGGCTGTTCCAGCCCTCGGCCAGCAGCATCGCGTTGCAGAGCACGTCGACCGTGCCGCGCTCGAAGCCGGCGAGAATCTCGGCCAGCTCGCGCTTCGGCGTCTCGCCGGAGACCGCCTGGGCGTTGATGCCGGCGTCGCGGAAGGCTTTGGCGACGTTCTTCGCGTGCTGGACCCCGGCGGTGTAGACGACGCCGGGGATCTTGCGGAAGCGCGAGCGGTAGAGGTCGGCGATCGCGACGTTGAAGGGCTCCTGGTCGAGCAGCGCCGCCAGCTCCTCCTGGTCGAAGTCCTGGTCGACCTCGCCTTTGCGCAGCGGCACCTTGGCGATCGTCCGCACCCCCGGCCCGGGCGGGATCCGCAGGCAGCGCAGCGGCGCGATGACGCCGCGGCGGGCGGCCTGGGCGAGGTCGAAGCGCGAGGTCTGGGTCGGGAACAGATCCGCGACGTGGCGGGCGATCAGCGCCCCGGTCGCGGTCATCCCGATGTAGACGGGACCCGGCATCTCGCGGATGCAGGCGCTGGTTTTCTCGCCCAGGGCGGTGTGGGCCTCGTCGCAGATGACGATCGAGTAGGCGTCGGAGATCTTCTTGTGGTTGCGGACGAACCACTGGTAGGTCTCGACGGTGACCGGGCCGTCGGGGTCGTCGCGGTCGCCGAGCAGCGGCGGCCGCAGCCGCTCCTTGTAGCCGCGGTCGGAGATCTCGCCGATGAACTGGTCGACGAGGTTGCGGCGGTGGGTGAGGATCAAGACGCCGCCGGTGCGGGTCGCCTCGACGAAGCCGACGGCGGCGACGGTCTTGCCGGCGCCGGTCGCGTGCTCGAACCAGAAGCGGCGCTCGGCGCCGGGGTCTTCGGGAGCCTCCTCGACGACCTCCTCGTCCTCGTCGGCGGGCTTTTCCTCCCAGTCCTGCGGCTCCTCGTCGGGAGCCAGCTCCTCGTCCTCGTCGACATCGCCGGTGCCGTCGAGGTCGGCTCTGGCGGCCGTCTCGCCGCCGCTGCCGTTGCCGTTCTCCCCCGCCACCGTGGCGGCCCCCGTCTGCTGCTGTCCCATCAGCTCGGCGAGCGTGCCGGAGAGGGCGTCCACCTGGTGGGGGTTGAGTTCAGCGCCGTCGCGCAGCTTCGGCGGCTCCTCGGCGAGGAAGCGCTCGAGCCCCAGCAGCAGGGAGAAGTCCCGCCGCCACTGGATCGAGGGATCCTCGGCGCCTTCGTCGAGCTCTTTCAGAGCGGCGTCCAGAGCCCGCCGCCGGGCCGTCCCCGGCGCCAGCGCCTCCGGCCCCTCGCCATCGAGCAGGAAGGGCTCGCGGGCGAACGCCGCCGCACGCTCGATGTCGGCGCCTGAGGGAACTGCCGCGTCAGCGGCAACGTCGCTGGTCTTGGCCATAGAGGCTTCCGGGATTCCGTCCCCACCGAACTGGACATACGGCTGGGACAAGTGAACGAGGCTGCGGGGGCCGACTGGCCGTCTCCCCCGAGGACTCACCGCGGCTCACGAACCGCGAACAGAACGTCCGTATTGTACCCACTGAGCGGATGAGTGCGCGACTTAGACCACTCCTGGCGCTGACGGCGCTGGCCCTGATGGCGTTTCTGTGCAGCGCTTGCGGGAGCTCGGACGACGAGGGACCGAGCGGCGGGCCCCCTGATTACGAGAAGGCCCTGGCAGGGGCGCCGGCGGCCCTGGCCGCGCTCTACGAACAGGGCAACGAGCTGCTCCCCGGCGGGATCGAGGCTTACGAGAAACGGATCGCCGACCTCAGCGGCTATCCGGTGGTCGTCAACGTCTGGGCCTCCTGGTGCGGGCCCTGCCGGGAGGAGTTCCCGTTCCTGCAAGAGCTCTCGGCGCGCTACGGAAAAGAGGTCGCCTTCCTCGGCCTCAACTCCGAAGACGCCGAGGACGCCGCCGCCACCTTCCTGCGCGAAGAACCGGTCCCCTACCCGAGCTACAGCGACCCCGACAAAGAGATCTTCGACTCGCTCGGCGGCCGCGGCTTTCCCGACACCGCCTTCTACGACCGTTCCGGCGAGCTCGTCTATCTCAAGCAGGGGCCCTACACGGACAGCTCCGAACTGGAAGCCGATCTGCGCCGATACGCGCTGAAGAGCGGATAATCGCCCTTGATGGAACTGTTCGTCCTCATCGCGATCATCGGCATCGGGCTCCTGGCCGCCGAGCTGCTGCTGCCGACCGGAGGCGTTCTCGCCGTCCTCGGAGTGATCGGGCTGACCGGGGCCGGCATCGTCGCCTTCAGCTCCGACAACGACATCGCCGATTACGCCGGCGGGGGGCTGATCGCCCTCGGCATCCTCTCCGGGATCACCTTCTACTTCGTCAGCCGCAAAGTCTGGGAGGCCCACCGCAACGAGCGCGTCCGCACCGGCTCCGAGGAGATGATCGGCGCCTCTGCCGAGGCCCGTACCTCGATCGAGCCGGAAGGACAGGTCTGGATCGGGGGGGCGCTCTGGCGAGCCCGGCTGGCCGCAGGTGCGAGCCCGGTCCGAGTGGGGGGTAGAGTCAGGGTCGAGGCGGTCGAGGGGCTGACGCTGGTCGTGCACCCCGAGCCGCAGACCGCGAGCCACCAAAGTGAAGGAGCCGGTTGATGGAGGCAGTGGCAGGAATTTTCATCGTCCTCGTGTTCTTCGCGCTGATCGCGCTTGGTGCCTCGGTCCGGATCCTCCGCGAGTACGAGCGCGGCGTCATCTTCCGGCTCGGTCGGCTGATCGCCCAGAAGGGCCCTGGCCTGATCCTGCTGATCCCGGTCGTCGACCGGATGGTCAAGGTCGATCTGCGGACGGTCACCCTCAACATCCCGCCGCAGGAGGTGATCACCCGCGACAACGTCCCCTGCCGCGTCAACGCCGTCGCCTACTTCCGCGTCGTCGACTCCAACCGGGCCGTGGTCGAGGTCGAGAACTACCTGATCGCCACCTCGCAGATCTCGCAGACGGCGCTGCGCTCGGTGCTCGGCAAGGCCGAGCTCGATCAGCTCCTCGCCGACCGCGAGCGCCTCAACGAAGAGCTGCAGAAGATCATCGACGAGCAGACCGAGCCCTGGGGGGTCAAGGTCACCACGGTCGAGATCAAGGACGTCGAGATCCCCGAGCAGATGCAGCGGGCGATGGCGCGCCAGGCCGAGGCCGAGCGCGAGCGGCGGGCGAAGATCATCAACTCCGAGGGCGAGTGGCAGGCCGCCCAGAAGCTCACCGACGCCGCCGACATCATCAGCACCAACCCCGCCTCGCTGCAGCTGCGCTACCTGCAGACGCTGCTGGAAATCGGC
>JALYWY010000329.1 GCA_030852475.1 Actinomycetota bacterium
GTCGAGCAGCGCGGCGCCGCCGGCCTCGTCACCGTGCAGGAGCGCCGCGCCGACGGGGTCGAGGAGTCGACCGCGCTGAGCGCGCCGGCGGGCGGGGCGATCCAGGGCCTGGTGATGGGCGGCTCCGGGCTCGGCGACGGGATCGTCGCCTGGCGGCAGGGGAGCGGCGACAACTCCCAGCTCGCGGCCGCGGTCGTCGACGCGCCGCCCGACCCCTTCCTGGTCCTGCTCCCCGACGGCTGGCAGCGGAAGAAGAAGGTGAGGATCGCCTGGGACCACAGCCCCAACGCGATCGGCGGCGTCCGCTACTCGGTCAGCGTCGACGACGAGCCGGTGCGGGAAGGCCTGCGGGGGCTGAGCGCGGTGCTCAAACCCGACGACCTCGACGGAGGCCGCCACCGGATCCAGATCTTCGCCACCGACGACTCCGGCCAGGAAACCGGCAGCCGGGTGGGGACGCTGCGGGTCGACCGCCGCCCGCCGCAGGTGAAGCTGCGGCGGAAGGGGAGGCGGGTGACGGTGATCGTCAGCGACGGCGGCAAGAGCAGCGCCTCGACCCTGCGCAAGCGTTCGGTCAAGGTCAGCTTCGGCGAGCGGGGTGGGGCGGGAGCCTCGGCCTCGGCCGCTCCCAAAGGCAACGGGAAAGGCAAGAAGGCGAAAGCGCCGACGGCCAAGGTCAGCCACACCTACAAGGGAAGCGGTCGCTTCAGGGTTCGGGTCACGGCGCGCGACCGAGCGGGCAACCGCACCAACTGGTCGCAGGTGGTGAGGGTCGGATGAGGCGGCTCGTCGCCGCCCTCGCTCTGGCCCTGTCGTTGCTCGCTCCAGCCAGCGCCTCGGCCTTCTACGGCAACGGCGCCCAGATCGTCTCCGCCGACTTCGCCCGCGGCGAGCAGGGAGACGACGCCACCGTGTTCGCGGCGATCTCCGCCGACGGGCGCTACGTCGCGATCCAGACCCGGGCGCGCAACTTCTTCGCCGACGATGATCCCGACCCGCCCGGGCGGTACCGGACCGGTGGCATCTTCCGCTTCGATCTGGCGACGAAAGCGATCGAGAAAGTCGCCGACGGTGACCTTTTCGACGAAGCGAGCGACGAGTTCGTCCGCCGCGGCGCCTCGAATCCATCGATCTCTGCTGACGGCCGCTTCGTCGCCTTCGCCACGGCCGAGCCGCTCGTTCCCGCCGACCTCAACGACCACGTCGATGTCTACGTCCGCGACATGGCGGCGCCGATCGGCAGTCCCGGCGACTACGACCTCGTCTCCGCCCGCGATGGGGGGGACCTGGCGGCTTCCTATGGCTCGCCATCTGTGCCGTTCCCAGGTAGTGAACCCGGCAGCGACGTGTCGCGAGGGGTCGCAATAAGCGCCGACGGTCAGAAAGTCGTATTCCGCACCGACGCTCCGACCGATTTGCCGGCGAGCGCAGCCGTCGACGTGCCGGCGGGTCAGGTCTTCCTTCGCGACCGCAAAGCGAACACGACGACCCTCGTAACCGCCCGGTGGGACAAAGTCAGCAACTCGATGACCGAGGATCCGGCTGGCGGCGCGTTCGGAGCCGCGCTCAGCGCTGACGGGACGGCGGTCGCCTGGACCGGAGGAAACGTTGCCGACCAGACGCGGATTCTCGGCGGCGAGAATGCCGACCCCAGCTTCGCCTACTACCTTTGGCGCAGGATCGGGGCCAACCCGGCGGCGCTGACGCGACGGGTCACCGGACTGGCCGATCCCGACGATCCGGCCTGTCCCCCCGCTTCCTCCACGATCTTCAATCGAACGTCGACCGGCCCCTGCTATGGGCCGTTGACCGACCAGGAGGGCCTGCTGGGGACGATCAGCGGCCAGGTCCCTGCCCTGAGCGGTGATGGTTACACGGTCGCGTTCCTGACCGGCGCCGGGCCCCGGCCGGTGGAGAACACCAATCCCGGCTTCGACCTTTACGTGACCGATATGACGCCGGGGCTGAGCCGCAAGGAGGCGACCATCGAGCTCACCCGGGACACTGTCGGCACCGACATCATGACCGCCGCACCGCTCGGCAGCGTCGCCCTGTCGAGCAGTGGCCGCTATCTGGCGGTGACCACGGTTCGCACGAGCTTCGTCCTCCCGGCGCTGCAGATGATCGGGGACGTGCGCCAGGTGCCGGGGCCGCGCGAGCTCTACGTAGTGGATCTCGAGGCGGCGACGATCGAGCGCGTGACCCGCTCCTACGCGGAAGGAGACATCGGTGCCGACGTCCTCAATGGAGCGACGATATCGACCGACGGCTCCCGGATCGCTTTCGCCGCCTTTGCCTCCGACCTCTTCTTCGGCGACGCCAATCAAACCTCTGACGCCTTCGTCGCCGAACGGGTGCCGGAGGAACCGCCGGGACCGCCGCCGCTCCCGCCGGGCACCGGCGGCGCATCCAGCATCGAAGCAAGCCGCGGCCCGAGCATCCGCGTCCGGGTCAAGGAGCTGCCGGGTGGAGTCGTCCAGCTCACGGTCTCGGTGCCGGCGGCGGGAGGCGTGAAGGCGGTCGCGAGAGCCGCAGCGGGTCGACCGCGCAAGCAGCGCACCCTCGCCACTGCGAGCGGGCGTGCCCGTGGGTTTACTCGCAGCCAGGTGAAGCTCGTGCTCCGTCCGGTAGCGCGGTACAGGGCGGAGCTGCGCCGCCGCGGCGAGATCCGCGGCCGCGCGATCATCACCTACGTCGCCGCCCGCGGCGGTGGGAAAGCTTCCGCGACGCGGTCGATCGTTTTCCGCCAGGCGGTCGGGAAAGACATTGGCGCGTCCTGAAGGTGAAGCCCTCGTCACCTGTTGGTGACGATCTGGTTACGCCGCTGATAACGAGATGTGAATGCCGCGTAGAAGTCCTGTGAAGGCGCTTGACAGGCCATATCGCGGTGACGACTCTGCCGCCGCAAGGTTCTGATCGATGAAAGGAAAAACTCACATGAGCCGTAGTCTCAGCGCCCCCCGGTGGGGTCTGCGAGCTGTCGCGGTGGGCGCAGTCGGCCTTCTGCTGGCGCTGCTCTCGACCGTCGCTCTCGCGCCGAAGGCGGACGCCGCCTTCACGACCGCGAAATGCGCCGGTCCCGACGTCCTCGGCCGCGGTGCCTCGTTCGCCCGCGATGCCCACAAAGTGTTCAACTTCAACTTCAAGAACAACTACTGCATCGGCACTCCCGGGTTCGGCGTGATCAACGTCGATTACGAAGCCCTTGGCAGCGGTGCGGGCAAAAGCGCGGTGAAAGTCCGGGAAGAAGGCGGCCCCAGGTTCGGGATGTCCGACGAGCCGCCGCCCCCAGCCGAAATCGCACAGATGAACGCCGGTACCGGCTCCGAACCCGCCAACACCGACACCGATCCTTCCGATAACGGGAAAATCCACGTGATTCCCGCTGCCGTCGGCGCCGTCGCCCCGTTGGTCAACTTCCCGGACGGTTGCGATCCGACCGACCTGCCCGACGCCGCGAAGACCTCGACCGATCCGGCGCTGCTGCGCGTCCGGTTCAATCGCGACCAGTTCGAGAAAGTCTGGGCGAAAGACGCGAGCTTCGATACCTGGCGAGAGGCGTTCCCTTCGCTTGACGCCGTTGCCGCGTGTGAAAAACCGATCATGCGGGTCGTCCGTTTCGACACCTCCGGCACCACGTTCGCCTTCAAGGACTATCTGGCCTCGATCAATGGCGGCCGCGGCTGGCTGAGCACCTACATCGCCAACGAAGAAAACCGGCAGTGGCCGGGCTCCGTCGTCGGCGCTCGTGCTGACTGCGCCGGAAAACCAGGACCGGGATCGCAGGAAGATTCCATCGACCACCTGACGAGCGGCTGCTCGAACGGAAACGGGTCGCTCGTTGCGAAGCTGATCGAAACCGATGGTTCGATCGGTTACTC
>JALYWY010000331.1 GCA_030852475.1 Actinomycetota bacterium
ATCCGCCGCGCGCACTCTTTGAAGTGGACGGGGTCGGGCTTGTAGCTGCGCACCTGCTGGGCGGTGACGACGAGGTCGAGTTCGGTCCGCAGGTGGCGGCGGCTGATCCCCAGCAGTTTGTCGTCGACGTTGGAGATGATCCCGATCTCGTACTTCTTGCCGAGCCGGTCCATCGCCGCGTTGGACTCGCGGAACGGCAGCCAGTAGGCGACGCTGTTGGGCAGGAACTGTGCCCGCGAGGGCTCGACTTCCCAGCCGATCTCGCCGGCGACTTTGACGATCGTGCGGCGCAGCACCTCGGCGTAGAGCTCGTAGGAGCCGGCCATGACTTCCGCCTGCACTTCCATGAAGCGGGCGAGGAAGGGCTCCTCTTCGAAGCTGAAGCCGTCTTTGGCCGCCTCTTTCTTGCAGGCCTCGATGATGCCTTTCTCCCAGTCGATCAGGGTGCCGTAGCAGTCGGTGGTCACCCATTTGATGTTTTTGAGACTGGGAAGGGCCATTGAGAGGAGCTCGCGTCAGGTCCGGCGAGCCGCGGCATTATGCCATTCGGTAGTCTGCGCCGCCGCGCCCCCCGGCGCCGGCTCTCTATCTATGGACCTCCTCGAGTACCAGGGCAAGCAGCTTTTCGCCAAGCACGGCATCGCCGTGCCGAGCGGCGAAGTCGCCGACACGGTCGACGCCGCCGTCGCCGCGGCGGAGAAGATCGGCTACCCCTGCGCGATCAAGGCCCAGGTCCTGATCGGCGGCCGCGGCAAGGCGGGCGGGATCAAGATCGCCCAGAACGCCGAGGAGGCGCGCGAGCACGCCGACGCCATCCTCGGCATGGACATCGTCGGCCCGCACGGCGAGGGCCCGTTCCGCGTCGACCAGGTCTGGATCGAGGGCGGCTCCGACATCGCCGAGGAGTACTACGCCTCGGTCATCCTCGACCGCGGCGAGAAGAAGCTGCTGGCGATGGTCTCCGCCAAAGGCGGCATGGACATCGAGGCGGTCGCCGCCGAGGACCCCGACGCGCTGGTCAAACGGCACATCGATCCCACCACGGACTTCGACGCCGCCGCTGCGCGCTCGATCGTCGCCGACGCCGGGCTCGCCGAGGACGCGCTCGACGACGCTGCTGCCGTGCTGGTCAGGCTCGAGGAGGTGGCGCGCGAGGAGGACGCGACCCTGATCGAGGTCAACCCGCTGATCGTCACCGCCGATCGCAACGTCGTCGCCCTGGACTCGAAGGTGACGATCGACGGCAACGCCCTCTTCCGCCACCAGGAGCTGGCCGAGATCGCCGACACCGCCGACGATCCGCAGGAGCAGATGGCGAAGGAAAAGGGTCTCACCTACGTCAAACTCGACGGCAACGTCGGCATCCTCGCCAACGGCGCCGGCCTCTGCATGTCGACGCTCGACGTCGTCGCCCAGGCGGGGGGGGCGCCTGCGAACTTCCTCGACGCCGGCGGCGGCTCCAAAGCCGAGGCGATCGTCAACGCGCTCGAAGTGATCAAGTCAGACCTGAAGGTCTCGGCGATCCTCTTCAACATCTTCGGCGGCATCACCCGCTGCGACGAGATCGCCAAGGGGATCATCACCGCCTCCGAGCAGATCGAGATCGGGGTGCCGCTGGTGGTCCGCCTCGACGGCACCAACTCCGAGGAGGGGCTGGCGATCCTGCGCGAGGCGAACCTGGAGAACATGTACGAGGAGAAGACGATGCTGGACGCGGCCCGCAAAGTCGTCGAGCTCGCCGGGAGCCCCGCATGAGCATCGTCATCGACGAGGGCACGAAGCTCGCCGTCTCCGGCCTGACCGGCCGCGAGGGCTCCTTCCACGGCCTGCGCAACAAGGCCTACGGGACCGATCTGGTCGCCGGGGTCACGCCGGGCAAGGGCGGCCAGGACGTCGAGGGCGTGCCGGTCTTCGACACGATCAAGGAGGCCGTCGACGAGGCCGGCGCCAACACCTCGATGATCTTCGTCCCGGCGCGGTTCGCCGCGGCGGCGATCGACGAGGCGATCGAGTCCGGGGTAGAGACGGTGATCGCGATCACCGAGGGGATCCCGGTCCTCGACATGCTGGGGACCTACTGGAAGGCGAAGGAGGCCGGGGTGCGGCTGATCGGCCCGAACTGCCCCGGCGTGCTCTCGCCCGGCAAGGCCAACGTCGGGATCATCCCCGCCCAGTTCTTCGACCCGGGCCCGATCGGCGTCGTCTCCAAGAGCGGGACGCTGACCTACCAGATCGGCAACGAGCTGAAGCAGGCCGGGACCGGCAACTCCTCGATCGTCGGCATCGGCGGCGACCCGATCGTCGGCTCCGACTTCATCGACATCCTCAAGCTCTACGAGGCCGACCCCGAGACCGAGCTGATCGTGATGGTCGGCGAGATCGGCGGCGACGCCGAGGAGCGGGCGGCCGAGTTCATCGCCGCCGAGGTCTCGAAGCCGGTCGTCGCCTACATCGCCGGCTTCACCGCGCCTCCCGGCAAGCAGATGGGCCACGCCGGGGCGATCATCTCCGGCTCCTCGGGCACCGCCCAGGCGAAGAAAGACGCGCTCGAAGCAAAGGGCGTGCGGGTCGGCGAAAGCCCGACCGAGACGGCCGCGATCGCGGCCGAGATGCTGCGTTCGCTGTAGTCGGAGGGACTGGCGGAACCCCCGCGCACGCCTGGCGGCGGCGGACACTGCGCGGTGCGGCGTCCTCAGTCGGCCAAATAGCGCTGCTATTCGGCCTCCCTGCGTCCTTGCCCCGCTTGGTCC
>JALYWY010000336.1 GCA_030852475.1 Actinomycetota bacterium
CCGGAGCGGTGGGAGATCACCGCCGTGTAGCCGGCCTCGCGAGCGGTGCGGATCGCCTCCAGCGTCTCCGAGAGGGTGCCGATCTGGTTGACCTTGACGAGGATCGAGTTGCCGACGCCGAGCTCGATGCCGCGACGCAGGCGCTCCGGGTTGGTGACGAAGAGGTCGTCGCCGACCAGCTGCACGCGCTCGCCGAGGCGCTCGGTCAGCAGCTTCCACCCGTCCCAGTCCTCCTCGTCCATCCCGTCCTCGATCGAGACGATCGGGTAGCGGGAGCAGGCGTCCTCCCAGTAGGCGGCCATCTCCTCCGAGGAGAGGGTGCGGCCCTCGTGCTCGAGCTCGTAGGAGCCATTGGAGAAGACCTCGCTGGTGGCCGGGTCGAGGGCGATGAAGACGTCGCGGCCGGGCTCGTAGCCGGCGGCCTCTACCCCGGCGAGGACCGCCTGCAGCGCCGCCTCGTTCGAGTCGAGGTTGGGCGCGAAGCCACCCTCGTCGCCGCCGGCGGTCGACAGCCCCTGGGAAGAGAGGGACTTCTTCAGCGCGTGGAACACCTCGGCCCCCACCCGCAGGCACTCGGAGAAGCTCTCGGCGCCGGCGGGGACGATCATGAACTCCTGGAAGTCGACCGAGTTGTCGGCGTGGGCGCCGCCGTTGAGGACGTTCATCATCGGCACCGGCAGGACGCTCGGCTCGCCGCCGCCGTAGAGCTCGGCGAAGTAGCGGTAGAGCGGCTGCTGGGAGTCCGCAGCGGCGGCCTTGGCGGCCGCCAGCGAGACCCCGAGCAGGGCGTTGGCGCCGAGGCGGCCCTTGTTGGGGGTCCCGTCGAGCTCGATCATCGTCCGGTCCAGCGCCCCCTGCTCGGAGGCGCGGGCGCCGGTCAGGGCGGAGGCGATCTCGCCGTTGACGTTGGCGACGGCACGGCCGACGCCCTTGCCGGCCCAGGCGTCGCCGCCGTCGCGCAGCTCGACCGCCTCGAACTCGCCGGTCGAGGCGCCCGATGGCACCGCCGCGAGCCCGCGCGCGCCCGACTCCAGCGCGACTTCCACCTCGACGGTGGGGTTGCCGCGCGAATCGAGGATCTGGCGCGCGTGAATGGAGGAGATCGTGCTCACGGGCGCGCCAGTCTATTCACCGCTCCCGGCGGGATGCGGTGACCTAGGCCGTCTTATTCGCCCGTAGGCGGAGGGGTGCCGCCGGGCACCGGCGTGGGCACTTCTTCGCCCTGTTCGGCCAGGGCTTCGGGCAGCGGCCGCTGCGGGAAGGGTTCGCCTTTGGGTTTCGTCGCGGTGACGCTTCCGGGCAGCGCCGGGGAGATCGGGGTGACCGGCGCCGGGCATTCTTTCGCCGGAGTTTTCGGGTCCTCTTCGTAGCAGGCGGGAGCCGCGTTGCTGGGACGGGAGTCGCCGGCGTAGTTCCCGCACTGGGGGGTGAGGAAATCCTCGGCGCACTGGGTCCGCTGCGTCCACTTCGACTGATAGTCAGCGACGAATTCGGAGAAGAATTCCTGCTGTTTTTCCTGGCCCAGGGTCGAGCTGATCTGCTGCCGGGCTTCGGCCAGGGACTGGACTTTCTCCGCGTTCAATTTCACCACTTCGACCAGGATGTAGTTGCCCTGGAACTGCACCGGCCCTTTCAGTTCCCCGGTGGCGGAGTCGAAGATCGCGGTTTTGAGCGGGCCCTGCAGGAATTCCTCGGTGATCCCCTGCTGCAGGCCGCCTTTGCCTTTGCTGGTCGGATCGGTCGAGTATTTGGCGGCTACTTTTTTCCAGTTCGCCGGCGAGCTGTCCTGGTCGAGCTCGGCTTTTGCCGCTTCGACTTCACCTTTGTCTTTGTTGATGATGATGCGGACGTCCCGGCTTTCGTCCGTCGTGAACTGCGACGCTTTTTCGGCCTGGTAATAAGCCTCGATTTCCTCCTCGGACGGTTTCGGGGCTTCGCCGGTAACGGCGCTCTGGATCTGGGTGGTCAGCAGCCGCAGCTTGACGAGCTCGTTGACGTCCTCCGGGGTGTATTTCGATTCTTTGAGGAATTTCTCGTACGCCCCGGGAGCGGAGAATTCCTGTTTTTTGATCGTGGCGAGTTCGTCTTCCACCTGTTTATCGGTGACGCTGATGTCGAGTTCTTCCGCCTCGCCGGTGATCCAGATCCGGTCGAGGAGTTCGCGCAGGGTCGCGTTCTTCAGTTCCTCGTATTTGTCGCTGCCGGGCTCGGGGGCTTTTTTCAGTTTCGCCTGGGTGACCTGCTGCGCGAAGGCGCGGTCGAAGTCCTCCTGGCTGACGTTCGCGATCTCGTCGGGAACGTCCTCGACGACCGCGACGTCGCCGGAGGGAACGCTGGGGGAGCCGATCCCCTGCGTCACCGCGAAGGCGATGAAGAGCACGACCAGGAGACCGCCGAAGAGGATCAGCCCCAGTCGCTGCCGGCCCGCGGACCGGTCATTTGCGCTCGGATTCCTTCTCTGCCCCGATTTCGCTCCCACGAAGGCGGCAGCATAGTCAAATTGCTTAACGTCAGCCTTAAGCCGGCTGGGTCAGGCCGCTGACGGCTCCGCGACCCGCTGCGCCTCGCGTAGCCCCTCGGCCATCGCCAGAACCGCCGCCAGGCGCTCCTCCGGGTCCCCGGCAGCCCTCACGGCGGCGGTCTGCTCGCGCCATTCGTAGACCGCGCCCTCGACCTGTTCGGCGAGTACGCCGGCCGCCGCGGAGTCGAGTTCCACCCCCGTGACGCTGAGGCGGCCGCCGCGGAACTCGACGCTGCGGGCGCCCGCCAGGCCGAGCTCGATCCGGGCCTTCTGCAGCTTCAGCAGGTTCTCCGCCTGCGCCGGCAGCGGCCCGAAGCGATCCTCGAGCTCGTCCCGGATCGCCCGCAGCTGACCCGGCTCGCGGGCGGCGACGATGCGGCGGTGGATGTCGATCTTGGCCGCCTCGAAGGGGACGAAGGTGGCCGGCAGGTAGGCGTCGACGGGGACGTCGAGGCGGACCGGCTCCGGCGCCTCCTCCCGTTCCTCTTCGGCCCCCGCCGCCTCGGCGACCGCTTCGTCGATCATCTGGCAGTAGAGCTCGAAGCCGACGGCGGCGACGTGCCCCGACTGCTCGTCGCCGAGCAGGTTGCCGGCGCCGCGGATGTCGAGGTCGCGCATCGCGATCCGGAAGCCGGAGCCGAGCTCGGTGTGGTCGGCGAGGGTCGAGAGCCGCGCCGCCGCCTCCTCGGTCAGCGCCTCGGCCGAGGGGTAGAGCAGGTAGGCGAAGGCGCGCTCGCGGGAGCGCCCGACCCGGCCGCGGATCTGGTAGGCCTGGGAGAGCCCGAGTTGGTCGGCCCGCTCGACGATCAGCGTGTTCGCGGTCGGGATGTCGAGCCCCGACTCGATGATCGTCGTCGTCACCAGCACGTCCGCGTCGCCCCGCAGGAAGGCCAGCATCGTCTCCTCGAGCCGGTGCTCGTCCATCTGCCCGTGGGCTTCGAGGAAGCGCGCCCCCGGGACCAGCGCCCGCAGCCGCTCGGTCGTTTCCGGCAGCGAGTCGATCCGGTTGTGGAGGACGAAGGCCTGCCCCTCGCGCTCGAGCTCGCGCCGGATCGCCTTGCCGACCAGGTCCTCGTCGTAGGGGCCGACGTAGGTGCGGACCGGACGGCGGCCCTCGGGCGGCGTCTCGATCACCGAGATGTCGCGCAGGCCGGCGAGGCTCATCTGCAGGGTGCGGGGGATCGGCGTCGCCGAGAGCGCCAGCACGTCGACCTTCAGCTTCAGCTGCCGCAGCAGCTCCTTCTGCTTGACCCCGAAGCGCTGCTCCTCGTCGACCACGACCAGGCCCAGGTCCTTGGCGCGGACGTCGCGCGAGAGCAGCCGGTGGGTGCCGATCAGGACGTCGACCTTGCCCGCCTCGAAGTCCTTGAGCACGGCTTTGACCTCGGCCGCCGGGCGCAAGCGCGAGACGCCCTCGACCCGGAACGGCAGGTCGGCGAGGCGCTCGCGGAAGGTGCCGAAGTGCTGCTGGGCGAGGATCGTGGTCGGGACCAGGACCATCACCTGCTTGCCGTCGGCGGCGGCCTTGACCGCCGCGCGCAGCGCAACCTCGGTCTTGCCGAAGCCGACGTCGCCGCAGACCAGCCGGTCCATCGGCCGCTCGGATTCCATGTCCGCCTTCACCGCCTCGATCGCTTCCATCTGGTCGGCCGTCTCCCGGTAGGGGAAGGCGGTCTCCAGGGCGATCAGCCATTCGCCGTCGGGCGGGAAGGAGTGGCCTTTGCGGGCACGGCGCTCGGCGTAGAGGTTGAGCAGTTCGCCGGCCAGGGCGCCGGCCGCTTTGCGCGCCCGCGCCTTCATGTTCTGCCAGCGTTTGCCGCCGAGCGCGGAGAGGGTGGGCGAGCCGCCGGCGCCGACGTAGCGGCTCAGCTTCGCCAGTTGGTCGGTGGGGACGAAGACCCGGTCCTCGCCTTTGTATTCGAGGTAGAGGTAGTCGCGGGTGACGCCGCCGACATCGCGGGTCTCGAAGCCGGCGAAGCGGGCGACACCGTGGTCCTCGTGGACGACGTAGTCGCCGACCCGCAGTTCGCTGAAGGCGAGGCGGCCGCGGCCGGCGCCGGGAGCGGGCTCGTCGGTGCGGCGGCGGTGGACGAGGCGACGGAAGGGGTAGACGGCGAGTTTCAGCTCAGGGCTGACGAACCCCTCGCGCAGGCGCGCCTCGGCGAAGGAGAGGCCGGGGTCGGGCGAGAGGTGACCGCCTTCGAGCAGGCGGGCGTCGAGCCGGTCGAGGCCGTAGCGGGCGCGCTCGGCCTCGCCGCGGCTGTCGAAGGCGACGACGGTGCGATAGCCGGAGCGGACGAGTTTCTCCAGCTCCCCCTCGGCCTCTTTGATGCTGCGGGCCGGGGACTCGGCGCGGGCGGCGCGGAAGGCGTCCTCCTCGTCGTCTCCGACGGGCATCAGGGAGAGGGCGGCGCGGGCGGCAAGCGGCTCGGCGACGTCGACGTAGAGGTGCTGGGCGTCCTCGGCGTGCATCGCCGTGGTCACGTCCTCCCAGTGGTCGCGCAACGCCGGCTCGATCTCCTCGGCGCCGACGAGGACTACCGCGGCGGCGTCAGGAACGAGCTCCAGCGGCGCCCGGAAGTGCTCCAGCGGCAGCACCTCGGCCAGGTTGGGGGACTCGCCGCCCTCCTCCTCGGCCGCCATCGCCGCCAGCTCGGCCAGCTCGCGGTGCTCGGCGTCCATCTCCGCCGCCGGGGCGAGCTCGACCCGCTGCGCCTCGCCGAGCGAGCGCTGGGTGAAGGTCGAGAACCAGCGCATCGACTCGACCTCGTCGCCGAACAGCTCGATTCGCACCGCCCGCTCCTCGGTCGCGGGATAGACGTCGAGGATGCCGCCGCGGACCGCGAACTGCCCGCGGTCGTCGACCTGGTCGACGCGCTGGTAGCCGGCGCCGACGAGCTGCTGCGCGGTCTCCTCGAGGT
>JALYWY010000359.1 GCA_030852475.1 Actinomycetota bacterium
CGCGGACCTCCTTGCGCTCCTCCTCCAGCACCGCGCGGCGCGAGAGGACGACGTTGTTGCGGCTGCGGTTGAGCTCGATCACTTTGCACTCGAGCGTCTGGCCCATGAACTCGTCGAGGTTGTGGACCCGGCGGATGTCGACCAGCGAGGCCGGCAGGAAGCCGCGGACGCCGAGGTCGAGGATGAGACCGCCCTTGACGACCTCGATCACCGATCCCTCGACCGGTTCGCCGGAATCGGCGGCGACCTCGATTTTGCGCCAGGCCTTCTCGAAGCGGGCGCGCTTCTTGGAGAGGATCAGGCGGCCCTCGGAGTCCTCCTTGGTGAGGACCAGGGCGTCGATCTCCTCGCCCAGCTCGACCTCTTCGGAAGGATCGACCGACTTGCGGATCGAAAGCTCGTTGGAGGGAATGACCCCCTCGGCCTTGTAGCCGATGTCGACCAAGACCTCGTCCTTGTCGATGCGGACCACTTTGCCTTTGACGACGTCGCCCTCCTCGAAGGAGACCATCGTCGCCGCGTAATTGGGGACGATCTTGCCGTCGATCTGCAGCAGCAGGCCGTTTGAGCCCTCTACGGGGGTGGCGCTGGGCGCAGGGGTCATGGTCTCGGTCGCGGACACGGCGGCGAATGATGGCAGAATCCGCGCCGATGCCGGTTCGAGCCACCAAGCGCGGCGACGAGCGCACGCCCCTGGGCGGCGAGCGCGACGTCCTCATCTGCGGCGCCAGCTTCGCCGGCCTCGCGGTGGCGCGCGAGTTGGCCGGCTCCGGGGCCGACGTCCTGATCGTCGATCGCTACGAGATCGGCGAGCGCCAGACCTCCGCCTGCGGGATCCCAACCGAGTGGCTGCAGCGGCTGGGACTGATGGACGCCGAGCGCCAGCGCTTCGACACGCTGGTCATGCACACCCCCCACGGCACCAGCCGCTACCGGCTTCCCTGGACCTTCTCCACCTTCGACTACCGCGAGCTCTGCCAGCTGCTCTGGCGCGACTGCGACGCGACCTTCGAGACCGCCAAGGTGAATGGGCGGGGAACCGTCGCCGACAGCGACGGCATGGTCGCGGTCGAGACCGATCGCGGCGTGATCTCCGCCCCCCTGGTCGTCGACGCGCTCGGCTGGCGGCGGATGCTGGCCAACGGCGACGGCTACCAGCCGCCCGACGCGCCGCTCTCGCGCGGGCTCGAGGTGCACCCCGGCGGCGAGTCCGACGATCTGGAGATCTGGATCGACCGCAAATACGTCCCGGCCGGTTACGGCTGGTCGTTTCCCGCCCGCGACGAGCTGCGGATCGGGATCGGCTCCTTCGATCCCCGCTTCCACGTCAAGGACACGACCGTCGAGCTGACCCACGACCTCGGCAAGGAGCCGAACGAGTACCAGGGCAACTGGATCCCCCACAAGATCCGCCGCGCCACCGAGGGCGGCGTCTTCTTCGCCGGCGACTCGGCCGGGCACTGCCTGCCGCTCAGCGCCGAGGGGATCCGCACCGCGCTCTACTTCGGGATGGCGCTGGGGCAGGAGCTGCGGGGAGTGGTCGAAGGGAAGCAGGGCCGCGAGCAGGCGGAAGCCAATTACGCCTCCTTCCACGACGCCCACGAGTGGAAGTTCAAGTGGATGCTGCGGGTGCAGAAGCTGATCCCGCGGGTGCCGCCGCGGATCCTGGCGCCGCTGATCAGGCTGATGGGCAACAAGCGCTTCGTCGACTGGTCCTTCGACCACTACCTGAAGATCGCCCCGCCGGATTACGCCGGCTCGAAGTGGGAAGCCCGCTCAGCGGACGACCAGGACCGTCCCGACCAGCAGCAGGACGACGCCGAGGATGCGCTCGGGCGTGAGCGCGACCTCGTCCAGGCCGAACAGGCCTAGGCGGTCGATTACGACGGAGGCGGTCAGCTGGCCGAAGATGGTCGCCGCGGCAACGCCGCCGGCGCCGATCGCCGAGACCGCGACGAGGGCGTTGAAGACGTAGATCGCGCCGAGGAAGCCGCCGAGCAGGTAGTACCAGCTGACGTCGAAGCTGTTGGTCAATCCTCCCGCCTTGCCGCTGAGGACGACGATCGCGGCCAGGGCGGCGGTGCCGATCGAGAAGGAGACCAGCGCCGCCGGCAGATTCCCGGTCGCCTTGCCGAGCCCGGCGTTGATCGGCGCCTGCAGGGCGATCAGGCCACCCGCCGCGGCGGTGATGAGGACCGCGAGGCCTCTATCCATGCCGTCCCGGGCCGCGGCGCGTGATCTTTACCTTTGACATGGGTTTCCAGACTATGACTCCGCCGCCCGCCGACAACCTCGCCGCCCGCATGTTCCTCGGGCCGGCGCTGCGGGCACAACCGGACCGACGCCTCGTCGACCTCGTCCGCGACGGCTACGACGCGGCCTTCGAAGAGATCGTCCGCCGCTACCGCCGCCCGCTCGACCGCTTCGCCGCGGCGATCGTCGGCGCCCGTTCCGAGGACGTCACCCAGGACGCCTTCTCGAAGGCGCTGCTGGCGCTGCGCGGCTCGGAGGCCGAGATCGAGCTGCGGCCCTGGCTCTACCGGATCGTCCGCAACACGGCGCTGAACGACCTGCGCGACAGCGCCCCGGCGGCGGAGGAGCTGACCGAGGCGCTGCCGGGCGCTCGCAGCGCCGCCGCCGAAGCCGAGCAGCGAGAGGAGCTGGCGGAGCTGATGGAGCGGGTGCGCGCCCTGCCCGAGCCGCAGCGGGCGGCGCTGGTGATGCGCGAGCTGGAAGGGCTGAGCCACGAGGAGATCGCCGCCGCGCTGGGAGTCAGCGGAGGCGCGGCGCGGCAGGCGATTTATCGGGCGCGCTCGGCGCTGCGCAACGGTCTTGGGCTGCTGGTGCCGCTGCCGCTACTGCGGGTGCTAGCCGACCACGGCGGCGAGGCGGTCGCCGCGGGCGGGGCGGCGGCCGTCGGCGGTGGTGCCGTGAAGGCGGGCCTGGCAACGGTCCTCGTCGC
>JALYWY010000374.1 GCA_030852475.1 Actinomycetota bacterium
GCCGAAGGTGCCGGACAGGCCGTGGGCGGAGCCGCCAAAGGCGCCGGCGGAGCGGCCGGTGGCCTCGGCGAGGCCGCGGGCGGTCTCCTCGGAGGCGGAGGCGGTAACGGCGGCGGCGAAGGAGGCGGCGGCGGTCTCGCCGGCGCCAGCGCCGGAGACATCGCCAAACTCGCCGCCAAAGTCGTCGCCGAAGAGCTGAAAAAATCAGCCAAGGAGGAGGCGAAAGAACTCGGCCTGGCGGCGGCGCGCAAAGCCAAAGAGGTCGGCGAGCGGCGCAAGCAGCGCAAAGCCGAAGAGCTGAACGCGACCGAGGCCGCGATGCGGACCGCCGAGGAACTCGACGTCGACATCGAAGAGGTCGAGGGCACCGGGCCGGACGGCCGGATCACGATCCGCGACGTGAAACAGACGCAGGCGCAGGAGGCCTGAGCCATGGCTCGCAAGGGCGACGACCCAGGCCGCGTCGAGGAACCGGACATCGAGATCGGCGCCGGCTTCAAGGCGAAGAAGCTGCGCTTCCACCGCAAGCCCGAGACCGACGTCAGGTTCCACGGCGAGGCCCAGACGCCCGAGGGCCGCTCCGAGATCGAGTCCGCCTCAGGCAGCGAGCGCCGCAACCTGCCGGAGGAGGTCGAGCCGGGAGTCACCTACGAGGACGTGCAGGTGCGCTGGGGCGCCGCCGCGCGGATCGAGGACCCGGGCGAGCGCGACGAGGAAGACGAGGGATAGGCCGGGCTATACCCGGGGGGCGATCTCCCGCCCCATCAGCGCGACCGCGTCGAGGTCGCGGTGGAGCAGGTGCTGGCCCATGATCCGGGTCAGCCCCGCCTCATTCAGCTGACGCAGCTGCTCGAGCGCCTCCTCGACCGTGCCGCGGATCGCGCTCTCGCGCAGGCCGGCGAGGAAGGCCTCGCCGTCGCCATCCCCGCCTTTCCAGCGGGAGAGACGCGAGGCGCGGTCGAGCAGTTCGTCGCGGTCCGCCCCGACCAGCCAGCCGGTCATCAGCGAGAGCGGCAGCGTCGCCGGGTCTCTGCCCTCGGCCTCGCAGGCGCGGTCGAGCCCCGCCCGGATCTCGGCGACTTCCTCCGCCGTCGCCATCACCGTGTTGTACTCGTCGGCGTAGCGCGCGGCCATGCGCAGGCTGCGCGGCCCGCCACGGCCGCCAAGGATCAGCGGCAGCGGCCGCTGCACCGGCTTCGGCAGCGCGTCGAGTTCCTGGGCGCGGTAATGGCGGCCCTCGAAGCTGAACGGCCCATCCTCCCAGTGGCCGCGCACGACCTGCATCTGCTCTTCGAGCGCGTCCATCCGCGGGCCGATCTCCGGCAGCTCGAACCCGTAGAGCTCGTGCTCGCGCTCCCACCAGCCGGCGCCGATCCCGACTTCGACCCGGCCGCCGGAGACGTGGTCGGCGGTCACCGCCGCCTTCGCCAGCACCGCCGGGTGGCGGAACGTCGCCGGCGAGACCATCGTCCCCAGCCGCAGCTTCTCGGTGACGGCACCCAGCGCGGTGATCGTCCCCCAGGCGTCGAGCGAGCCGCGCTCGCGGCGGTCGTCGACGGAGAGGTAGTGGTCGGAGCGGAACATCGTCCCCACCCCGTGCTCCTCGCAGGCCGCCGCCAGCGCCAGCCAGTCCTCCCAGGTCACGTCCTCCTGCCCCTCGATCATCAGGCATACGTCCATGGCCCGAGGCTACCCCCGCTACGGTGCGCCCATGCGAAAGGCAACCGAACGCAGTTCTTCCCGCATAGCGGGGACAAGTGCGTTCGCTCAGGCGCGCGGCGCCGGCGCGATCGGCGCCCTCGCCGTGGGCGCCGCGGCCGTCGGTGGCTTTGCGATCGGGCGGCTCAGCGTCGGCCGCCTGGCGATCGGCAAGGCGACGATCGGCCGCCTCTCCGTCAAGCGCCTCGAGGTCGAGGAGTTGGAGATCGGCCGCCTTACGGTGCGCGAAAGATCAGAGCCAAACGGATGAAGAAGCCGCCAATTCATCAGCGGTGGGACTTATGTCCCCCATAAGGGCTAAAAGTCCCACCGCTGTGGTTCTCTTGGCTGCGGCAGCTGCCATCGCGGCCCTGATCGCCTCTTCCGCCTCAGCCGTCGGCCCCTACCCCATCCTCGGCGCCTGCCAGGTCTTTCCCGACCCGCCGGCTTCGCTCTCGCCTCGCGCCGCATCCCTCCCGACCGAGGCGGCCTGGAACCAGGACATCTCGAAGGCGCCGCGCGACCCGCGCTCGAACGCCTACATCGCCTACATCAACTCCCAGGGCGACAACCGCCTGCACCCCGACTTCGGCTCGCCGCGCGCCTACGGCATCCCCTACTCGGTCGTCGATTCCGGCCAGCGCAAGCTGCCGGTCAACTACACCGCCTACGGCGACGAGAGCGACCCCGGGCCGTTCCCGGTTCCCGCCCGCGCCCCGGTCGAGGGTGGCAACCGCAGCGACGGCGACCGCCACGTCCTCGTCGTCGACCGCTCTGCCTGCAAGCTCTATGAGCTCTACCGCGCCTTCTACGTGCCCAAGCCACGCCCGCACTGGAACGCCGACTCCGGCGCCGAATGGGACCTGCGCTCCGCCGCCCGCCGCCCCGAGGGCTGGACCTCCGCCGACGCGGCCGGGTTGCCGATCTTCCCCGGTCTCGTCCGCTACGACGAGGCCGCCTCCGGCCGCATCGACCACGCGATCCGGGTCACCTTCGAGAGCACCCGCGACGCCTGGGTCCACCCCGCCTCCCACTGCGCCGGCGACACCTCCAACCCGAGCGCCCCGCCGATGGGCCTGCGGCTGCGGCTGAAGGCGGGCTACGGCCTCGGCCGCTTCACCGGCGCCGCCAAGGTGATCGCCGAAGCGATGAAGCGCTACGGGCTGATCGTCGCCGACAACGGCTCCAACTGGTTCTTCTCCGGCAGCAGCGACCGCCGCTGGGACGACGAGAACCTCGACCAGCTGAAGCGGATCCCGGGCAGCACCTTCGAGGTCGTGAAGAGCGCCGCGGCCATCCACCCCTGCTGATCAGATCGCCCGGCGCCGCCCCGGGCGACCGCCGCTGATCAGCCGCCAGCCACGGCCGATCACGGAGATGACGGCGAAGGCGATCGCCAGCCCGATCGCGCCGAGCACGAGCAGGAAGAGGATGAAGGCGAGGATCGCCAGCGGGATGAGGAGGAGTTTCACGCCTCCGTAGTCTTACAGCGGTAATGGGTTCGACGGCAGCGCTCCTGCAGACGCTCATCGCCCTGGCCGGCGCCAGCGGCGGCGATCACGCCGTCACCGCGGTCAGCGACAGCCTCGCCCTGATGCACGCCCGCCGCGAGGTGGAAGCACGCCCCGCTCCGGCCCCCACCCCCGTCGCGACCAAAGCCGACATCCCCACGCCGGCGGAAATCGCCGCCGACCCGACGGTCCTCCCCCCTGCCTCGGCGGGCACCAACGGCACCCACGTCCCGCGCGCCTCCTCGGGGCTCAGCCGCGAGGAGATCTTCGCCCACCGCCGCGGCGACCACGACGGGTCCAGCTCGATCCTCCTCACCGGCGTCGCCCTCGCCCCGCCCGACGCGCCGGAAGCGGTCAAGGGCGCGATCAACAACGCCAACCAGATCGTCGGCCGGCCCTACGTGTGGGGCGGCGGCCACGGGTCCTTCTACGACGACTCCTACGACTGCTCGGGCGCGGTCAGCTTCGCCCTCTTCGGCGGCGGCCTCATCCCCCGCCCCCTCACCTCCGGCGAGCTGATGGGCTGGGGCGCGCCGGGGCCCGGCAAGTGGATCACCGTCTACGCCAATCCCAGCCACACCTTCGTCGAGATCGCCGGGCTGCGCTTCGACACCGTCGGCGCCGAACAGGGCACCGGCCCCCGCTGGCACCTCGCTACCGTCTCCACCGAGGGCTTCGTCGCCCGGCACCCTCCCGGCCTCTAGCGAGCCCAGAAGAAATCGGGGTCGACCCTCCCCATGCGAGGGCCGACCCCGTTGGTGGCTTAGCTGCCCTTCCCGACTGACTCGAGGGGCGCTACACGCTCGGTGCGGAGATCCATTCCGTCTCACCTCCTCCCCGGCTCAACTGGCTTCTTCCCAGAAGACCAAATTATTAGTGAGGCGAGTTCCACCAATGGATCGTCTCTCAGCAAAACGCGGCCCTTTTTTGAACACTCCGTCCAGTTAGCGGTTACGATCAACCCCTCGCCAGTAATCAACCCCCGATTAAGGAAGATCGATGTCGACGAAAACGCAGCGCCGCAAAGCCACCGAAAACCGGATCAAGGCGATGAGCCATCCGCTGCGCGCGTCGATCCTCCGCATCCTCGCCGACCGCACCGCCAGCCCGGCGGAAATGGCCAGGGAGCTGGACGAGGAGCTATCGAACGTCAGCTACCACACCAAACAGCTGGTCGAGTTCGAATGCGCGGAGCTGGTCAGCACCCGACCAGTCCGCGGCGCGCTCGAGCACTTCTACCGCGCCACCGAGCGGCACCTGATCGACACCGAGGATTGGGAGGAGCTCGACCCGGTGATCGCCGAGGATCTCGTCTGCGAATTCATGCAGAAGATCCTCGACGACTTCGTCGCCTCCGCCCGGGCGAAGGTGATCGGCAGCGACAAGGACTTCCACCTCACCCGCACTCCGCTGGTGCTGGACCAGGAGGGCCTGCAGGAAGCCCTCGAGGCCCACGAACGGCTACGCATGGAAATCCTCGAGATCGAGGCGCGCAGCGCTGCGCGGATGGTCGAGTCGGGCGAGGAGGGAACCCCCGCCTCCTCTTCCCAGGGCTGCTTCAAGATGCCCAGCCCGAAGCGCCCCTGAGCGCCGCTGCTACCCGGGCAGCGGAAACCGCATCCGTACCTCGGTCCCGTCGCCTTCCTGGACGATCTTCAGGTCCGAGCAGAGGCGTGCGATGATCGCGAGGCCGAGGCCGAGGCCGTCGGAGGAACCCTTCCCGAAGCCTTCGCCGCGGTCGCGCACCTTCACCTCCAGCCATTCCCCCTCGGCTGCGGCAGACAGTTCGACCACCCCCTCGCGCCCCTCCACCTTCGCGTACTTGACCGCGTTGGTGACCGCCTCCGAGACCGCCAGGGCGACGTCCGCGACGACGGTCTGGCCCACCCCCTGCTCGGTGGCGAACCGGGAGGCTCGCCGCCTCAAGGTGGGGACAGCAGACGGCTCTGCAGGCAAGCTCAAGTTCAAGCTCCGGTCCTCGCGGCAGCCGTCTCCAGCCGCCCCCCGCGACTGAGCGCCCGCCATTTCAGGGGGTCCTCTCATCGGCTTCGCGGGCGCTCTCCCGCGCCCCCTCGTCGGGCTTGACGACCACCAGGTACCCGGAGCGTCGCTCGACCACGCGGTCGACCGCCGTGATCTCATGGCCGGGAATGACGAGGAAGCGGTCGAAGTTCGTTCGCACCTCCTCGTATTCGGCAATCTCGAGCTCGAGAGTAGAGCTGCAACCTATGTGGCCGCACTCGCAGACGAACACCGCCGGTCCCGGTCCCCCGTCCCCGCGCTCGATCGCCTCGTTTACACGGCGTCCATTTATCTCCGCATTGGTGATCCGCTGTTTCCAGCGCGGTTCGCCCTTGCCGGGTTCTGCTTCGGCGCCCATCTTGGGACATCTTCCCGAAGCGACCGGATTCAATGCGTGAAGAGCCTCACGTGGGCGAGACGACGCCCGTCGTGAGCAGGGCGATGACCAGGAGGCCCAGGCCGACCCGGTAGACGATGAAGACCGAGTAGGTGTGGCGGGCGATGTAGCGCAGGAGCCAGGAGACGGCGGCCAGCGCGACCACGAAGCTGACCGCGGTGGCCAGCAGGGTCGGCCCCCACCCCACGCCGCTGGAGATGCGGTCGAACTCGTCGATCGTCTGCAGGATCCCGGCGCCGGTCAGGGCGGGGATCGAGAGGAAGAAGGCGAGGCGGGTGACCGCGACGCGATCGATCCCCCGCAGCAGGCCGGCCGACATCGTCGCCCCCGAGCGCGAGACGCCGGGGACCAGCGCCAGGCACTGGACCGCGCCGATGATCAGGGTGTCTCGCCAGGTGACGTCCTCCTCGTGGCGCTCCTGGGTGGCACGGCTGTCGGCGAACCACATCACCCCGCTCCAGAGGATCAGCGCCCCGGCGACGAACCAGAGGCTGCGCAGCGTCGTCTCGATCTCGTCCTTGAAGGCGAGGCCGACGACGGCGATCGGCAGCGAGCCGAGGATCACCGCCCAGCCGAAGCGGTAGTCGCGATCGCCCCGCTCGGCCGGGTGAGCCAGGCCGCGGAACCAGGCGCGGAGGATGCGGACGATGTCGTGGCGGAGGAAGAAGACCGTCGCGGCGACGGCGCCGACCTGGATGATCGCCGTGAAGGCGGTGATGTCGGGGTCGTCGGTGGAGTGACCGAGGACGCTCTCGAGGATCGTCAGGTGGCCGGTGCTGGAGACCGGCAGGAACTCGGTGAACCCCTCGACCGCGCCGAGCAGGATTGCTTCCCACCAGTCCATCTAGCGCATCCTTTCGCAGGACCCGGCGGGGCCCCTGCTTTCAGCGGCGCCGCGCCTTCAGCAGCTCGATCGCGATCGGCAGCACCGAGAGGGCGACGATCCCGAGGATGATCGGCTCGAGGTTGTCGTGCACGAACTCGACCTGGCCGAGGAAGTACCCAAGGGTGGTGATGCTG